>CAZPUW010000076.1:0-1920 GCA_964589795.1 uncultured bacterium | reverse complement strand
AACATTGCCGCCGCCATCGACGGCGACGGCCCAGCCGCGGTCGTTGAGTTTGCCCTGTTGGTATAGTTCAATAGCATCGACAATGAAATCCATCTCTTTTTCAAATTGACGGTAGGCAACGCTATGGAACGAATCCCACGAATAGACGGGAATGATCTCGCGTTGAATCAGCCAGCCGGAATCGGCTTCCTCGCTTGCGATATGCAGGGTGACTCCTATCGGTTTGCCATCGTAAATCGCCCACTTGAGTGCATCGAGGCCACGTACGTACGGGAGATACGCGGGGTGGGAATTGATTACAGTACATGCGTTAATTATCTCAGGGCCAAGAATTCCCGCCGCGCCGATTAATAAAAGCTTAGCGTTATTCTTCACTAAGAACTCACCGGTTTTGTCCAAATCAACGATTTCGTACGAATACCCCAAATTCTTACAAAACTCTGCCATCGACACCGGGATGGAATTGGTAGGACGGTGGGGAATCAATGGTTTAAACGTCTTCGGTTTATCCACCCACGGGGTTCCGATTACCTTGAAATCAGTGAAGCCACGCGCTTTCGCACGGAATAGTATCTCTTGTGTTTTTCGATGAGATGCGTCGTAAGTAATCAAATAAATCATGGTTCCCTTTCCGGTTTGTTTCGGTTTTCTGCTATGATGGTCTCAAGGTAGTTTGCGTTAGGGTAGGAGTCAAGATTTGTGTTTCAAGAAATACTACGGACGATGCGAATTCCGCTTTGTCTAAGAACCGTTCCTTTTTTCCGGTAACATGGTTAGAAATAACATATCAGAATTGTGTAACATGCGTTTTCCAAATCGAAAGCAGTATAGCGGAAGTCAATGTACATGAAAAGTATTGTCGATTCGTTGGGGAAGAATTTAGTTGAGCAAGGTATTTCCTGTACAGTGTGGATGTAACTTCCATGTGATGGCTCTAACCGTCGGTAGTAGATGAAATAAAATAAATTACCAAGGGATAAATTACAATCAGCGAAGAATCGAATTCGTCGTCGGTATTCTTCATCATAAAGGACATGACTTGCGATAGTGACTTTTCAAATTAGTTCGACTAACTTTGTTGGCTTTTGTAAATTTGTTAAATTGGTTATGTGTTACTATAAAGTTCATTATTTGAGCGCGCATTCCTCTTACACCGAGGCAAACATGAGTCACGGTCGCTTTTTCAAAACCGTAGTGCTATCCTTTTTCGTTGCCGGATTTCTATTACTAATCAACGCATGTAGCAAGGACAGTACTACTGCTCCTCGAACTCAACAGACTACTCCACACTACATCATAGATTACTATGTCGACGAAGCGACGGTGGTGCTTGATTCGCTCGCCGCCGTCGCCCGCTACTCTTCCTACTATGATATTTCGGAGTTGACAAGAAGATATCCCATACCTGAATTAGTAGATCAACACTGGATGTTCGGTACATATTATGATGATTTTGGTTACATTTGGATTCGAGCAATCTTCCGTAATGGTCTTTTCTCCGATAATATCCGAACAGTAACGTACAATCTTCGAACCAACAGCGTCACTCGCGAAAACATTGAAATTCTTCCGTTGCCGGTTCATCTTGACCCATCTCTTGTGCCGAGTGGACAATACCAATATGAAGATTCACTTTATTGCATCGATCAAATTAGTTCATACCCAGGTCGACTCGTACTGCGAAAAATTTACTGGGGTTATTGCGAATATATTCGGCATCACGGTGAAGACGACCCGTATCCGGAAATCATGTTCGATAGCAATTACGTATCGCTTTCGGATGAAGTGCGTCAGAACTGGGTATTTACCATTATCGGTAGGAATCCGATTACACAATTTCAAGCGGTCTCAACGGAAAGTATGCCACGTGGAGCAGGTTACACCATCACTATCGATCGCATGACAGGTAGGATGTATGGC
>CAZPUW010000075.1:0-9954 GCA_964589795.1 uncultured bacterium | reverse complement strand
CAATGGAGAGTATTCAGAAAAATCGTTTGAAAGAATTAAATCATTTTCCCGGATGATCTGGTCAAGAACATGCGTAGTTTCGGGTGCGCCATTGACCATTTCCTCAATTAGTTTTTCCCAGTCTGAATCAGTCGAAGCGCTCAAGCGAGCGGCGGCTTTTATCTTATTAAACCTGTTAGGATCGGTATGCATGATTCTTATTGCTTCGGTAACAACGACTACCCACTCGTCGACATCATTCGCTTTCGCAAGAAAACCATTATTTCCGTGTTCAACTAATTCCTGTGGACCGCCAATATCGGAGACAATCGGCGGTAATCCGCATGATTGCGCCTCGTACACAACCATTCCGAAGGTATCAGTGTTACTGGTCAGGAGAAAAAGGTCACTACCAGCGTATAACTCTGCTAACTCGTTTTGATTAAGTTTACCGGTGAAAACAATGTTCGTGTAATTAGTTGCAATTTCTTTTAAAGTACTTAGATAGGGACCATCACCAGCTATTATTAGGTTCGCTTCGGGATACTTTTTCTGAATACCACGAACAACTTCGAGTAAAAAATCAAGGTTTTTATCACGCGACACTCTTCCCGCGTAAAGTAGGTGAATCCCCTTTGTCAGATGATATTTTTCAACGATACGATTTGCCGCGGTAGGGTCCGGTTTAAATAGATCTAAGTCAATGCCCCGCCGAAACAGTTTCATATGTTCCCTGGGTAGTCCCCTATCAGCCATAATGTCAATGTATTCCGCTGTTGGGACTTGAATCGTGTCGCATAACGAATAAAACCACCGAGTATATATTTCTGAAGCGTTATGCATTGAATCATCACCGACAATATCGTTGATTTGTAATGTAAAGTCGGTGTGAAAGATACCGGTAACTGGTATTTTGGAAAGTTTACCGATTAAAAGTCCCAACAAACCCAACGGACCCGGTGTCGATATGTAGATTTCTTCAGGGTCGTACTTGTCGATTATTTGTATTGCCCGCATTAGCGAAGGTATTTGTATTTTATAAGAACTGTAATATGGTAGTGAGAATTGGTACACCGATGGTATGTCAATGACATATGGGAACTGATTATTGGTGCGTTCATCTTCTGACAGGGTGGTGGCGATGCGTAAACTTTTTCCGGTTTGAATTGCTTTGTTCCCAATCGCCTGAAGTGTCATCGCGACACCATTCAAGTTGGTTAGGGTATCTGTGAACAACAGTACTTTTCGCGAAGGCTTTCGGATTTTAAACACTGAGTTTAGTTCGTCAATAACTTTTCGGGATTTGTGCATGTGATTATATGACGATAGAAATGGAACCGCCATGAAGATACCGGGGAGTGTTGTGATCAATCTTCCGGTTAAGCGTGCTAAGTCACCTTTTCGTGCGTCACGCTCAATAGATTGAAACAAATCTAATAGCAACTCGTCGGCCAATCCGGTTATACCGTCTACCAAAATATCGAGTTTTTCCGATACGGGTTTATCCCGTTGTACTTTGTCGAGTAGCTCTTTGGTATGCCTTAACCACATGGTTTCCTGACCTGATGAATCCTTTAGCCAGGATAAGAACAATAACCCATTCATTTTCCATTTGCTGCTGAACGGAACAGAACTTTTATCGAAAATTGCTTGATTAAGGTGTTTGAAAACGGGCATCGAAAACCCGCCATTTGACATCGAGAAGTCATAAGCAACTTTATAAATCGAATACACTAAAGAACGGTAGTCGCTGTTTCGTCCCTCAGCATAGCCGTTTTGAAGTCGGATTGTCCGTAAGAACTCGGTTGGTGTGTTCCCATTTGCCACCGTGTAAGTCTGCCCGATGAAAAGCCCAGCGTGATCGTCAGAACCACCGGTAAACCCTTTTTTCCAAGGAGTGTCGCCCATCGGTTGGATTCCGTATTTGCGATTCAATCGATCGATATCAGCTTCAGTTAAGGATTTGAGAACCCGTTCCCACGAATGGTTATTGAGCCGGTTACGACCGCCGTTTCGTTCCTCGAAAACATTAAAGAGAAGAATCAATTTCTCGAGATGATTCAAGGTCAACTTTCCATTGACGGAGTAAGTTGCATGTGCGATGGAATGCGGTAAACCATGTTCATGAAGGAAGTCGCGGAGTTGGTAAATATCGCGCCTTGACTTTTCCACTTCGTCAAACTCATCCGCAGTTAACCCATATATTAGAATGTGAATTTTGCACCCATCTTCAGGGAAATATGCGGTGGCTTCGACTCCAGTAAATGTATCAAGTGGGTGTTGATCGCAAATTCGGAGAGCTCCCTCTATCCGGTTGTGATCGGTAATTGTAACAAAATCCATACCAGCTTCTTTAGCCGTTCGATAAACGGTTTCGGGATCGGTGTATGACTCACGGGCACCAATACGCTGTAAGAACCATTCAGAAGGATGTTCGGAGTATTTCGTATGAACGTGTAGATCCGACTTTGCCATGAAAATTACCTCAATTACACGCCGAAAAATACGTTTCAAATGTGAAATTGAAGTAAATATGATGTTAAATGATTGTTCGTGCTGTGTGGTTAACTTTCAAAGAAAATGTTGTTGGAAATAGGAATAGTTACTTATTTGTTCTGTTACTTATCTTGGGTTAAGTCGACTGCTTTGTCAGTTTCTTGGAACATGGTTCGCAATCTGCGTTCACTTGTAACGCGAGACAATAGGAGGTCACCCAAGTTGACGATTGATTGTAGGAGAGACGAGGGTAAATCAAGTAGGTGGAGTATTTGAGACACACGAGCCGGAGAGAGTTTCATTTTACCGGCAAGATCAGCTTGAGATATATAAACACCGGTTTCAAGTCCCCGCTTCCATTCTTGAGCTAATACAACCGGATTTCGGTACACCTTCGGTCGAACCGGTAGTACTTCCTTGCCATTCTTACGCTGGTCAGTGTAAGTAAATACCATCTTGAAAGTTCTATCTATTAACTTGCTCGGGGAGCCGTGAAGTGCGCACTTGATTCAAATCGGGTGCGCACTTTATTTTGTCTGGAGTTACGAGTGCGATCTCAGCTCGCGTCTTCTTTGCCATTGGGGGTTTCATTGATTTTCCGGCGGTTAGTTTCGGAATTCGCAAAGTGATTACTGCGACCTTTTGATCGACAATTTCGATGCCTTCCACGAAGTGAACGACAATCATTCTAAGCCGCTCGAAAGGGATTGTCTCCGCTTCCTTTTCGAAGTTGCGTGCGAGTTTCCGGCAAATCTGTAAGTCCTCCTGCAATGCCGTTGTAAGCTCTTCCACCGCGTATTTCTGAGTGAATTCCTCTTCCAATAGTTTCTTTTGTCGTTGTAATTCTTCGATCTGATTCTTGCACTCGGTCAGATCGATGCCCCCTGCAATCGCTTTGAAGTAGCGCTGAATGGATTGATTGATCTCATCCAGTTTCGTTTGAACTCGTTGTTCTTCCTCACTCTTCGAAGACCGTAATGTATCCAGCTGAGCGAGTATCAGCTTCTCCAATTCATCCAACCGACCGGGCTTGGTGATTTCGTGCTGGATGGCACGCAGCACCGCATTCTCCAGATAATCCTTATCGATGTAAAATGAACTGCATGCACCTTCGTTCTGGTTGATATGTCCCGAGCAGACATACCGTTTGCAACAGCAACTGGATCACCCAGTGTCAGTTTTTTGTGGACTCGATCACCAATGCCCGGCACATCCATTTTATCGTATCCGTACGGGGCGACACCGCCGTTACAAAAGCCACGCGATGCATTCTCCGCCATTCCTTTGCGGGTCTCCATCGCCAGATTCATCGAATAGAATTGGTTGATGACTTCGATAATACCTTCGAAAAGAAAGCCGGACGGGGTGTCAGGGTCGTAACTCTCGGTTAACGATTTAACCGTGACATTCTGCTTTTTCAGTAACGATTTGAAGAGGATCGACTCTTCGCGGTTGCGGGAGAAGCGGTCGAGCTTGTGGACAAGGATGTGACTGATGCTATTCTCTTTGGCGAATTTGATCATCGCCATAAAGCCGTGCCGTTTGTCGGCAGGCGCATAAGCCGAGATTCCTTCGTCGCGGAATATCTGCAGCAATTGAACATCGGGCTGCTCCGCAGCATAACGCTCGATAGCCTTAACCTGTGCCGGTATCGAGAGATCTTTCTGGGCTTGATCTTCCGATGAGACACGGACATAACCGACAACTTTATTCATGGATTCCTCCTGGTGCATTCAATCTAATTAATGCAATTCCCATGCCGACTTTTTCGGTCGATTCGGGTCATGAACATACACCATAGAAGCTGCAGAATCAAGTCCAGTCTGTCATCCCACCGCGACGAGATAGTTACCCTATTCGGGAAAAGTGCTTGATTTGAACACTCTGAGGTAATTATCCCCCTAAATAGTGTTCAAAATGAGCACTTGTCGTTACTTCCGGTGTTCATTATGAGCACTTTCGATGATGAGGAGGGTTACTATCGCGGTAAATCAACTGATTCGGGTTTCACGGTAGATTACTTTGCTTGTCGACGGGTGCTCATTTTGGGCACTATTTCAATTTTGAGTGTTCATTTTGGACACTTTCAGGTAACTATCTCGGTTTTCGGTGTTCAAAATGAGCACTTGCTAAAAAACAGGGTAATTATCTCGCTTCTGCTAAACACTCATCTCCTGATTATTCCTTCATTTACGTACTTCCCCGACTTCTTGGCATACCAGTTGCAATTATAGCCATTACGCAATGGAAAACAGCAATCAAATCAGAAACGGTATGCAGCACGAATCCACCATCGCTATCGAAGTCGTCGAGAGTCCTGCTGCCAACCAAGAGGAGGAACAGCATGCGCTCGCGATCCTCGCGAAAGTACTCGTCCAGCAGATGCTCGCCGGAAAATCCCTATCGGGAGGCACGCGAAGCATTAGACCGTCGCCAAAAGGAAGAAGAGCGATTCCGACCGACTAAGCAGTTAATCGAAATCCGCGATATGGTCGACCGTGATATCCGGTTGTTGCGCTCCTCATCGGAAGTGTTGAATAAGGAGCAAGTAACCCGGTTGGAAAAGCTGGAGCAGGAACGTGGTCGCATTCAGAATGCGATTCAGGAAGAATTGGGAAGGCAGGGTCAAAACTATGACGACTGATGCTAAAACACTTGTTCGATTTACCGAAGCGATTTGCATCGAACTGACTCCGGACGAAACGGATTTGCTGCTGCTCATTCTAAATGATGCGCGAGAAAAACTACCGTTATCGGTCGATGCCGATCTGTACCGCAAACTCATGCGCAAACTGGGCACGATTCATGAAGCAAGGCAAAATCATGAGTGATCATTGCGTGGAGTTGCTGCAACATTATTTTTTTTCCCGCACCGACAAAGTGGCGTTCCGTACTTCGTACGGAAAACCGAATCCTGCCAATGCCGGTGAATCGCTTGTCGATCTCTTAACTGCGCATGTCCGGGGTAAGGATGTACCGCCGGTAACGATCACGTATCGTAACGGCAACGGAGATGCAAATAAAACAGGTCACTTTCGCATCGGTTCCTATACTCCTAATTCCGACGGTTTAACGAAATGGCTCTGCATCGATTTCGATGGCGGACCCGATCATCCGAACGGACTAATCGACCCCAAGCAAGCGGTGTTGTTGTCGCAGCAACGGGCAAACGACTTCGGTATTCCGGCTTATATCGAATGTTCGGGTGGTGGCAGCGGGTGGCATCTCTGGATCTTCTTCGACCCGATGGTTCCAGCATTTTTCGCCCGACAACTGGGTCTGCTGCTTTGTCCCACCAACCTACCACTCGCCAATGGAGAAATTGCCGATGCCAGAGTCAATCGCGGCATTGAAGTATTTCCGAAGCAAGCAAAGATCAAACCGGACGGTTTTGGAAACTTGTTATGGCTGCCGTGGTGGCATCATGCGAAATCAGGCGGTAATGAATTTTATGTCCAATCGATGCTCGGTCGCTTCGATCCATTATTACCGGAACAATTCGAAACTGTTACCCTGAAAGAGATCGAACAGACACTTTCGGCACACCCGCCCAGTGCACCAGAATCTGTTCCGACACGTCGAAACACTCTTCCGTCACCACGGGCGAATCATCTGCTACGCATCAAAGTCAGTTCGAGTGAAGACAAAGCCTATCCCTATAACAACAATACCAAATTCCTACCTATTGCACTTAGCTTGAATGGTTCTTTCGCACTATCCCCAGAGATATGGAAAAATCCCAAAGTTGATAAACTCGAAGTCGTTACGATATACTCCAAATCTGAAAAAAGTTCTGTTGCATCTTTGATCGATACAATTCTAGCTAATAAGTCGTCTTACTTAGCTGAGGATGTTGTAAGAATTTATGGTGATGCTGCCGTAAGAGTCTTAGTAGAGCGCTTTAGTGAAGACAAAGATTTATTTGATTATAGGTGGAAGCATCCACTAGTTAATCATCAAGCAGTTATTTTAGAAGTCATTGAGAGTCATGATATTACTGCAAGTAGTATGCTACTGCTTACCAGATTGTATGATCCATTGAATTGTAAAGAACGTGAGAGATTAATTAAGCTGATCGAAAATTATCTAACAAAAGTAATCGATATCGACCATCTTGATACAGCCATTGTTGCATTTGGTTTAACACTGTCCATTCAAGACAAACTTAACATACATTTATTAAAAGTACTATTTCAACAAGCGTTTGATGCACTCTATTTCAGCCATATGGATTACAGTTATTGGATATGGCTAGAAAAGTATGCTCCTATAACAAGTAAATCCAAAGAGTGGGATAAATGTGAGAGATTGGCATCTTCCGTTTCACTCGCTTTTGCAAGGGAAAGAGTACTTCCAAGCGACTTTTAGGCAAGGTTTTGTTTGAGTGTTTTGAAGTAATTGAAGGGTATCGTTCTATCGTGCTGTAATCTACCAACTACGATACTAGGAGCAATACCCAATCTGGAAGCAAATCGATTGACATCTTGTTCTGATGGGGTTGGATTTGATTTAATGAATAGAGACAACTCACGCTGAGGTATAAGTAACTCAGATGCAAATCGGTTTGCTTCTTCTTCCCGCACGTCGTGCATTCCATCTTCGTCGATGAACAAATCCTTCTTTCCATGCTTGATGATATGGCCTGCTTCGTGGAAGAAAGTGAACCAAAAGTGATCGTCACTCTTATACCGAAGACTGATTTGAATTAGTGCCTTGTTTGGATTGAGCCATCTCGTCGCACCACTTACTCTCGCTCTACCAACTTCAGGTAAAATTACGACAGACACGCCAGCAGTAGCACAATGCTTGATCATTTCTGCTTTAGCTAAATCGAATTGTTTTGCAGTGAGTTTCCGAATGTGTGTAAGTCGATGGGCAAAATCGAGCTGCGTCAACCCTTTCGCAAGCAAGGTATCGAGCAGTGTTTCGCCCGGAGACGTGAATAACTCCGGTTCGTAACGGTATTCAATTTTGTTAGCCATGATAGTCTACGATTTCCTTGATTTCGATTTCTGTTATACTTGCCCAATCCAGTCCACCGTCGGGTTTACGAGGAGTTGGATCGTTCATTGGAACAAACACAATCCGTTTTGGGTGCTCGACCCGAACCGATAGTTGACCTTTTCTGTTCCCCTTAAGCTCTTCACAATGTGCCTGTGGTAAGCACCTAAATTCTTCAAGTGAAGTTGCCGCCGATAATTCCGACAGCCGTTTCAAGATTACATGAGCACACCCTGCCGATTACCGGAATCTGGCTCGGAGTTACTTGGTTGCCCTCGTCATCAATGAGCACAAGCTCGCGATACGGACCAGTGGTGGTCTTTCTCAGATATCCCTTGCGGACAAGGATTTGGACGATCTTGTAAGCATTCACCGCCGTCGATTTGAAATGATCGCCCACCTCTTCCAGCGTCGGCGACTTGCCAGTTTTGGCAATAACATGTGCGATCCATTTCAGATACTTTTGCTGCGAAGTACTCAATTCCGGTCGAGACATACCGACCTCCTTTCATAAACTCAGTATAGTTAATACGCATTAACCAGACAACTCAAAGACAAGGAATTGGACTCGCTTGAGAAAGACAAGTAAGGAAAATTCAGGAGTTAGATATCGGAGGAAGTTCTCGGAGAGGTTAGCGTTCGATTTCGAGAGAAGTTTATGTTGATCATCCCCTAAACAGATTGCAATTTTTTTGAAATTGGTTCTGTTTCACAGCACTGTGAGTAGAAGAATGTTTTGTCGTATTCAAAACTAGTTAGAAGTTCAAGATGCACTAAGCGATATACTTTTCAATGTGTTAAGGGTAAAATTCTGTGAATTAGATGTCAAGTTTGCGACTTAACCACTTCCAAATGGATTGCACACTGCTTTCCTGGAACAATGAACTATTGTGACTGAATTGTACCAATGATTCAATGTACGTTTTTTGCTTTTCTCTTTTCAAAGCAGATACTGCATGAGAGAGAGCTTGCTCACTCTTAAATGTTCCGAAATCCTTGTTTCTGTCACTTTTTCAAATCCCGGTATCTCGATCATTGAGATCGAGTCGGTATTATCAACAGGATTAATTACGGTTCAGGTGACCAACCCTGGATTAATAGTCGTTTCTCTTCGACGGTTCCCTGCTCGATTGTTGCTTGAAATTGTTTTGCTAGTTCAACTGACTGCTCGATGACGAGACCGACTTCGAACCGTTTCGAACCGGCTGCTTCCAGTTCCAATTGCTTGGTTTCAAGTGCTCCCAACTCCCTTTTCAAATCGCTTATATAAAATAATTTACACTCGCGATTTACTGATAACTCGAAAGACAGTAAGTGGTTATGAACACGGTTACACTCGGGGAGCGCACGTCGAGAGTAACCCTCTTCAAACTCTCCATTAAACAAACGAACTCCGCATCATTGATGCGGGGTTCGTAATTAGTGATAAAAGTGAACCACCCGAAAGGAAAAATGGACAGGTAAAAACGCCAATGGAAACTATTTGAGGAGTTGTATCTTTCGGGTTATGGTCTGACCATTCGATGATAAGCAAACAAAATAGCTTCCGCTCGACAGCCCTTGACCATCAAAATGGTAATAGTAAGTCCCCGTACGAAAAGTCCCACTCGCTACCACCGCAACCCGGTCCCCAACTTCATTGAATACCGACAGTTCGATGCGTTCACTTCGCGGCAACGAATACGAAAGAGTAGTCGAAGCATTAAACGAGTTCGGGTAATTTGAATGTAACAATATTGATTTGGGAAGTAAGGTAGTGGGTTGCTCGGAAATCCAAGTCGTACCGACATAATGAAGGACTGTACCGGAACCACCTACTGCCCAACCGTTATTCATATCAGCAAACGAAACTCCAACTAATGTAATCGGCGTTCCGGTCGCTTGACTTACCCAAGTAGTACCGCCGTTCGTCGTATGGATGATATTGCCATCACTACCCACTGCCCAACCGGTATTGGCGTTGATAAAAGTGACTCCGAATAGGTCATTCAAAATTCCCAATCCACTAGTTTGAGTAGTCCAATTCGAGCCGCCATTCGTGGTATGGAGGATGATGCTATGCCACCCCACTGCCCAACCGGTATTAGCATCAGTGAAGGAGACCGAATATAAGATATTTGACGTCCCACTCGATTGACTCGTCCAGTTCATTCCGCCATTCGTGGTATGGACGATAGTGCCATAATCACCCACTGTCCAGCCAGTCGTCGAATCGATGAACTTCACTGAGGATAGATGATTGCCGGTCGGCAATGGATTCTGGCATTGCCAGCTTTGGCTCCGGGCGGAGTAGGGCAGGAAAAGAATGAAGAAAAAGCAAAGAAACAAGTATTTATGGTTCATTAGACCCTCCTTGTGGGAACGGTTAAAAAACACACTTCCTTGATCATATCGAAAAGCAAAGAAGAAATCAAAGAAATACATCAATACAAATAATCTATCACAGGCAAAGAAGTTTAACAAATCTAAACATTGTTT
>CAZPUW010000074.1:0-10029 GCA_964589795.1 uncultured bacterium | reverse complement strand
ACGCACGTATTGAATTAGATTCCTATATGTGATTTTGTCAACACTCCATATTTTTTCAATTCCCGTTCTTTCATCAGCGCGAAAATTACCGGTGTAACCAATAGGACATGGACGGCTGAAGTTAAAAGACCCCCAACCATCGGTGTGGCAATCGGTTTCATTAAGTCGGCACCGGTACCAGTTGACCAGAGAATTGGCAAAAGCCCCAACATAGCAGTTCCGACAGTCATTAACTTCGGTCGTAACCGCAAAACACTGCCCGATTCGATTGCTTCATATAATTGTTCGCGATTGACTGTTCCGATTTGCAACCGCTTATTCAGCGCTTCGTGCAAATACACCACCATCACGACACCAGTTTCAACCGCAACACCATAGAGACCGATGAAACCAACCCACACCGCGACACTAAAATTGTAACCGAGCAACATCATCAATATTGCACCACCGGTGAGTGAAAATGGTACGGATAACATTACCAAACCGGCTTCAGAGAAGCTCTTGAAGGTGAAGTACAACAAGAGAAATATTACGACGATACAGATGGGTAGTATTATCATCAGGCGGTGTTTCGCGCGAACTTGATTTTCCCATTGTCCCGACCACTCAAGAAAATATCCGTGCGGTAATTTCATATTTTTATCGAGGGTGGCTTTTGCTTCATTAACAAATCCACCTAAATCACGGCCACGCACATTCAGGAAGACGATACTTCTTAGATAAGAATTTTCGGAAGCAATCATCGGCGCACCATTTCGCGTGACTATCGAAGCAACTTGCGATAGCGGAATTTGCTCCCCCTTCATTGTAGTTAATAGCAACTCTTTCAGTGATTCCGGGGAATCGCGGAAATCTTTATTGAAGCGAACCTGCACGCCATACCGTTCACGCCCCTCAACAGTTTCCGTTACTATCATACCACCGGTTGTGGCTTCAACTGTTTTCAAAACTTCTTCCATCGAAAGTCCGTAACGGGCAATCGCATCACGGTCGGGTTTGATATCGAGATAGTTTCCGCCGATTACCCGCTCGGCATATACATCAGCGGCACCGGGTACGACTTTTACCAATTGTTCCGCTTGGATAGCGAGTTGTTCGAGCGTGTCGAGATTGCTCCCCATAATTTTTATCCCGAGGTCGGTTCGCACTCCGGTTGCAAGCATATTGATGCGATTGATAATCGGTTGGGTCCAACCATTCGAAACACCGGGAATTTGTAATTTCGCATTCAGTTCGGAGATAATGTCGTCGCGGGTGATTACTTTTCGCCACTGGCTACGGGGTTTGAGCGTGATAATGGTTTCGAACATACTCACCGGTGCGGGATCGGTGGCTGTTTCCGCACGCCCCACCTTACCGAGTACCAAGGATACTTCCGGTTGAGCGGCGATAATTTTATCCTGTTCCTGAATCAGCCGTTTCGCTTCAGTAATTGAAACATTCGGAAGCGTTGTCGGCATGAACAATAAACTCCCCTCGTCGAGTGCAGGCATAAACTCACTACCGATACGGGTCATGAGAAGAGCTGTAATAATTAACACAGCAAGGTTGATACCGATGGTTGTCCATTTGTAATGAAGCGCCCACCGCAGTATCGGACGATAAATACTTGTAAGTGTCCTTGAAATTGGATTCGTTTCTTCACGTTTCAATTTGCCGCGAAGGAAAATCGTACAGAGAACGGGAGTAAGCGTTATTGCAAGAATAGCAGATGCAAGCATGGCGAGGGTTTTCGTCAACGCAAGAGGAAAGAAAAGCTTTCCTTCCTGCCCTTCGAGCATAAACACTGGTAAGAACGAAAGGACAATTATTGCGAGTGAATAAAATATCGGACGACCGACGGTTTTACTCGCCGAGAGAACAGTACCGATAATGTCTTTTCGTTCTTCCTCAGTTCCCTCCGAGAGACGACGATAGGCATTTTCAACAACGATGATTCCGGCATCGACCATCACACCAATCGCTATTGCGATACCGGCAAGCGACATCAGATTGGAGGTGACATGGGCATAATACATACCGATAAATGCGGCGAAAATGCCGAGTGGAAGCGCGATAACGATTACCATCGCACTACGGAAATGGAAGAGGAAAATCAATACGACGAGTGCAACGATAATCGCTTCTTCGAGCAAAGAGTGACGAAGGGTATTGAGTGCATTCTCAATCAACTCACTGCGGTCGTAAGCCGGTTCGACACGAACACCGGGTGGAAAACCACTTTTCAATGAAGCAAGACGGTCTTTGACATGGTCGATAACTTCCTTTGCATTCGCACCATACCGCATTACGACGATTCCACCGACAACTTCACCATTCCCATTCTTATCGAGTAGCCCACGCCGAGACGCACCCCCAAGTTGAACGGTGGCGATATCGCCGATACGAATTGGAACACCATTACTGCCGGTCATCACAACTGCCTGCTCGAGTTCGGAGGGTGAATGAACATAACCGAGACCGCGAATCATGTACTCCATCGAAGAACGTTCAAGCAAACCACCACCAACATCGAGATTGGATTTTTTTACGGCATCCATCGCCATCATAGTGGAGATGTTGTACTGACGCAACTTGTCGGGGTTCAGCATGACTTGGTATTGTTTGACGAAGCCACCGATGCTGGCAATTTCCGCGACGCCTTCGACAGAAGAGAGTGCGGGTTTGAGATAGTAATCCTGAACAGAACGCAGTTTCGCGAGGTCGTACCCATCCCCTTCTACGGTGTACCAATAGACGTGTCCAACTCCTGTACCGTCGGGACCAATCATTGTCATCGCATCGGAAGGGAGAGTGTTACGGAGTTGGTTAAGACGTTCGAGGACGCGGGTTCGCGCCCAATAGACATCGGTGTTATCATCGAAAATGATGTATATCATCGAGAGACCGAACATCGACTGACCGCGAACGGCTTTGACATTCGGCATGCCCTGAAAACCAGTTTCGAGGGGATAGGTAATTTGATTTTCTACCAACTCCGGTGCACGTCCCATCCAATCAGTCATGACGATAACCTGATTGTCAGACAAATCGGGAATAGCGTCGATAGGGGTGCGTTGCAACGACCACCAACCCCAAAGTGCGAGGAACAAGACAGAGATTATTACGATTACCCGATTGCGGAGAGATGCCTCAATGATTTTCTCAATCATGATTCTTTCTCCACAAGGTTCATCGCGCAGATGGGGCATTTACCGGTTTCGTCTCGCACGATTTGCGGATGCATCGGGCAAGTGTATTCAATTTTCTTTTGTTTTGAATTTATTACCTGAGCATGCTTGGTAGTATCGTTCAAATTCATACCGGGCATGGGTTTTGAAGTATCCATAATTTTTGTGCTACCGGGAACGTCTGGCTTTTTATCTTTGGGCATTGCCATACCCGGCATCGAACCGCCGATATTTTTCATTTGCGATTCGGCATCGATTAGATATCCGCCAGAGACTGCAACTTCGTCATCGGCAGTCAAGCCGGACAAGATTGAGACGCGACCATTATTGCGCGCTCCGACTGCGACTTCAACCGGTTTGAATTTCTCCTTTTCGGATTCAACCCACACGCGATTGGTTGTACCGGTTTGGAGAATTGCCTCTTCGGGAACGGAGAGATATTCTTTCTTCGCACCATTTTGCCATTCGACATCAACCGAGGTTCCTGCTTTCCAGTGGTTATCCATGTTGGACAATTCCGCACGAACGGGTAGGGTACGCGACATCATGTCGAGTTCGGCACCAATTGACTTGACGACTGCAGTTTGTGTTTCGGTTCCAAAGTGAACGATTAAGTGGTCACCAAGTTTTACTGAGTGTGCGTCCTTCTCATAGAATGCGGCTTCTACCCATACCGAGGATAAATCGACAAAATCGAGTAAGGTCATTCCACTCATCGCCCAATCACCAACTTTCGCCATTCGTTCCATCAATACGCCGCGATTTTGCGCACGTAGCGTGAGATGGTCGTGTGGTTTACGGGATGTACGCACTTCAGCGATTGCGAAATCATTCAGACCAAGTGCGCGCAGTTTGGCTTCGGATGCAGTCCTCAATCCGGTATGAGACGAATCGGAAAGGGCAAGAATGTATTCTTGCTCCGCAGAAATTAAATCGGGGCTGTATACGGTTATTAGGGCATCACCCGGCTTGACGGCGGTGCCCGGTTCGTTCACATAAATCGAATCGATACGCGCCATCACGCGAAGCGATACTTTCCATTGGGAGTCCAGTTTGAAAGTAATTTTACCGGGGATGCGAATTTCTTCGGTAAAGGTCGAAAGTTCCGGTTTTGCAGTACGGACATTGGCAAGAATTTCTTGTGTTGGGGAAAGCGTTACAATCACACCGGTTTCATTCGTCTCTACTGAACTCGAACCATCGATTTTTTTCACCAACTTCATACCGCATATCGGACAATCACCGGGGTGATCCTGTATCACCTGCGGGTGCATCGGACAGGTATAGAGTACTTTTTCCGAGGTACTTGCAGCGTTTGTTGAGTGATCATGATGTTCATACAGCCACACATTTGCGAATACGCTAATCAACAACAACGCAAGCAACCAGATTTTCCAAGGGATACCGGGTTTATTAAAATTGAGGTTCGTTGAATCGGTTGTCATGGTTCTATCCTTTCCAAAAGGTTGCCAAAGCGCGCCCAGTTTTCCGCCATGAGCATCCGCTCTTCCATTTTCGCCATCAGTAATTTCATGCGTGCTTCGGAAACTGCCATGAGTGTGGTTTGATCGTTTCGATAGCCAATCATCGACGCTTGCCACGCTTTGATGCGGGCGGGGATAATTTTATTTCGCAATGCCGTGATAGATTGATTAACCCGTTCGAAGTCGGTGCGTTCGGTTTCGATATCGCGTTTCCACTCAAGGCGGGCAGTTTCATAATTGTGCTTTGCCGATTCATTCATCGCATTCATTTCAGCGATTTCGGAACTCTGGTTGCTTTTCGCCCAAACCGGAAGAGGAAATGAAATACCCATTGAAACCATGGGGCCTTGGTAGAGGGTGCCGGTGGTTATCATGGTTCCATCCATCGAAAGGGAAGTCGATTTGATGGGAAAGCGGTAACCGTACTGCAGCATCAAGTCGATATCGGGATAGTAACTCATTCTCGCAAGTTCAAGCGCCGCGTTTGATTCATCGACTTTTTTTCGGGCGGCGACGATGCGTGGTGCATAGTCGGCAGGCGACTGTTCGATTGGAACCATATCATTTAGATTGGGAATTACTTGGGGGAGTGGTTCCGTTGCAATCGAATCGGAGGAAGGTTCGCCGATATAAGAAGCTACCGTTGCTTTACGGGATTTTATTAATGCCTGATTATCGGAAATTTTTCGCGACCATTCGGCGGTTTCGGCATCGATTGCGTAGATGTCGGCAGAGCTTCCCATTGCGGCACCGGTCATGGCAAGCGCAGAGGTACGCATTTCCTGAAGCAGGGTAACGCCGGAATCGAGAATGCTTTGGGTCGCTTCAGCGGCGGCAAGATCGTAATACGCCATCCGCAACATGCGGGACATCTCATGTTCCTCAACCTTCAAGTCGGCTTGTAATAAAGCGGATTTTGCTTCGCCGATGCGTTTCTGGTAACCAGTGCGGCCCGGGAACGGAATACGTTGCATCAAGCCAAACTGGAGCATGGATGTCGGATCCATGTCGAATGCGAGCGACGGGTAGGGCAAGTTCATCGCACCAACTGAGAGCGTGGGATTCATCCAACCTGAACTCATTTTGGTGCGGCTTAGCTGGGCGTCTATCATCGAACGCATCGACTGCAAGTCCGGGTACGTTTTTTTCATTACCCGGATGTATTCGGAAAGACGGGGGTCGTCCGGACCCGCAAATACAGCCGTGATGATAAATAACCCGCCAATAAGTGCCAGAAGCAGAGCTCTCCGGCTTTGTAAACAGAAAGACATATTTTTCTCCGTAAGAGAATCGAGAAACACTCCCGCAAACTTGCGGGGTGGATATCAATAACGATTAGGAGAAATCAGGAAAGTAGGGGCAGAGTACGGGCGTAAAGCGCTGGAAGAGCATCTTCGAACCTCGTATCAACCGGAGTCGGAGAAATAAAGAGAGAAGGATTGTTAAGTATTTCGATTTCGCCATAGACAAAATCGGCTGTTGCTGGAACAAGGTTTACGATATTATCGGTAGCGATACCGGGATTTAATCGCTCGGCAGTATGTGAACAATGAAATTTATTCGATTGGGTCGGATTGCTCGGAGGTGTTGGGCAAGGCGTATCTGATGTCTCATCGCAACATGCCGCACAATGCTTCACCGGTTGTTCCGGCTGGGTTGTTGCTACGGGCTGAGTAACACTGATATTACATGGCATATCACTCGGACAAAGACAAGGAATCACCGCTCCCGTCACGAGCCATAGGGCGGTGGCGGCGAAGATTGAAAGCTTCATGAGTGATGAACGCGTCATATAATTATAGTACATGCCATTAGTAATACGTAATAAATTTAGTTAATGATATGAATGATTGCAAACACGGTTGCGAATTCCTACAGAATTTCCGTTTGTTCTGATAGGCATCTTACAATCGAATCGTTCCTACTCACCGTTTATGACGGTTGCCTCTTCTTTTTCCGGTAATGGTATAATTAAGTATTTGTACTTCTGGTAGAGGAACGAAATCACCAACAGGATTACCCCCAACCCGAGGAAAGAAATTACCCGGTAGATGGTCGTCAAAAATGATAAGTCGATTATGAATATTTTCAAGATGGTTACACCGAACACTGAGATTGCTGCGATGCGGATGCCTCGCATTCTTTTCCATAACCCAATTACCATCGCGATAGTTGAGAAGGCAAGCCACACTCCCGACAACGTTAGTTGTTTGATGTTGACCCACCAGACCCTGTCAGAAGATGGAATTGTCAAATAGGAAATTTTCTGATCAAATCCGTCGATAGTCTCAATCGTTACCCAAGTAAACAAAGTGACACCAACTCCGATTGCAACAAATCGCATTAAATCCCAGCGAATAAGATTACCGGATTTTTTATTGACAATTAACATAGTAATCATTGTGCCCGTCAGGATTAGGAGGGTCAAAGTCCTGAAATTTAACAATAGAGTGAAATCACTGATGGGTTTCCAATAGAAGGCATTATCTGTGATGAAATACCGAAGAATGGTAAATGAGAGCACGCATAAAGCAATGTAGGCGGTTGTTTTACGTGCATTTCGAGAACTAATGACGAATACTGCAGCCGCTTCAACAGCAAGGATAGTGACACCGATAAATCCTTCAAATATTATCGCTAACCCGGCGGTGAGGAAGAGAATCGTTCCCACGGCATAACTTCGCCAAACTATCGAAGTTTCGTCGAATGCGGGTGATACATATACCGCTGAAAATGCGTATCCGCAGGCGATAACGAAGTAGATAAAACTAGCTCCTACGCGGTTGTCGGGGTAGAGAATTTGTATAATCGCGGTCATAACGAAAAGAGCGTTGATGCTTTGAATTGTAAAGCGGGTACTGGTGTCAGGTAACCTGGAATCGGATTGCCGGAATAAGTCATATAGTTGGTAAATCGCCCAGACAATTATGACGAAAAGCACAAAATAATTTTTAGTAGAAGCTTCAAAAGTATGGCCGTATAAGATGAAATATCCCAAGAAGGTTCCACCTTTTGCGAATAGTTCGAGTGGCCACCAACCGGGTTTTTTCCTAATCAACAACAATAAACTTGTGCTGAATATTATAAGGTATATAAATGAACCCAGTGGATTTTCGTTGTGCAGGTGTAGTACGAACGGTGTAAGAAAACCACCTGCCCAGCCAAGATAAACGACTGCGATGGAATCGAATAAAATAGCGAAGAATAGGGCAATAACTGTGACACAACACAAAGCAAAAAGCTCTATACTGATGGGAATTAAGTTGTAGAAATCATGTGCGGCATACACCGTGAAGTACTCAATCGCAATACCTGCCGCCAGCAAGCCCTGCGAGAAAATCGCATAACCGCGCGTTCGCTGTCGTTCGGCAAAACCGATTAATGCGGCTCCAGCGACTACCCCGATAAAAATTCGTACTGTTTCCGAAATCCAATTGTTATCAATGGCAAGTTTGAGGAAATAGACGGTGGCAAGTACAATTGCGAAGGCACCAATCCTGTTCAACACTTTGCCTCCGATTAACGCTTCCCATTCGGCGCTGGTGCGTCGAGGCGCGGGTTGAACAACGACATTTTGTGAATGTGCCTTCGGGGTGAATGTGACAGTAGGTGAGCCGGTAGGTGGGGGAGTTACTATTATCGGCTTCGCTTCGCGAGTAGGCGCTTCTGATACTTTGGTACCGGGTAGTCCGGAGGCAATATTAGTAGGGGAGGTTTCAGCTTGCTGCTTATCGAGCGATGCCAAGCGCGAATTGACCGATTGTTCAAGTTTCTCGAAGCGGGCGCGAATTAATTGCAACTCTTTACGGAGCGAATCAATATCCGACCTGCTTTTTATACTTAAGATGAACAAAGCGATTATCAATGCGAAGGATAAGAAGAGCACGCTTTTCCCCAGTTGTCGTCAAAATAGTACAGTCAAAGGATTTTCGGATTGCATCGTGTGAGCAAATCGAAGGACTCGTAATTACGAGAATTTACTGGAAGAATTTTCTCAACTCAAGCGATTCGGATATTTATTTGATTTAGAGATTGTATCTTTATTTAAGAAGTTGGAGTTTTCTCACCGAACTTTGTCCTTGAGCAGATTGCAACTTAATAAAGTAGCTTCCACTCGCAAGGCCGTTCGCGTTCCACTGGTAGGTATGATTCCCAGCTGTCAAGAACTGAGTGAATAACTCTCGAACATTTCGTCCCAAAATATCGGAGACAGTAAGAGTAACACTACTGGGCTGTGACAGTGCAAAGCGGATAGTAGTATTTGAATTAAATGGGTTCGGGTAATTTGGTAGAAGTTCCAGTCGATTTGGAAATTGCACCCACCTAACGTCATGAATAGATTCAAAGGGTGTTGCAGTATGGAAAACACCGGCACGGATAGTTACATAAAGGTAATTATTGTTATCCCACGCCATCGACCATGGGCCGGAATATGGTAATCCATTTCCCATGGATTGCCAGCTGTGACCACTATCGCTCGACATAATGTAACAGGTTTCATTATCGGTTGACCAACCCACATACGCACGATTTAGCGAATCAAATTCAAGGAAATGGATTTGTGCACCGCCCCGGAAATAGCTGGACCAAATCGGTCGGGCATCCCCACTTAACGTCGTTGAGCGATAAATTCCATTTTGATTAACCGAATAGAGATAGCCGAAGCGGTCAGTTTTTATCAGGTAACGATTTGCGGTGCTATGCGTCGTAACAAACTGCCAATGGTCACCTTCGTCATAAGAGCGGATAATTTCTCCATAATCGAAATCAGTAATTACGAGACCGAAAAGACAAGAGTCATTTTTTTGTAAACAAGTAAGCTCCGGGTAAGTGGAATCGAGACCGATATTTAATGCTTGTTGCCAATTCAATCCATCATCAGCAGAACGATACAGTATCGAACGATTGTTGACCGGGATTATGGCATATACGCGATTTGGGTTTTCCGACACAAAAGACGTTATGTAGGAAGAGTCAGGTAAGCCGGAAACAACATTTTGCCAAGTAAACCCATTGTCAGTAGATCGAGAAACTCCAATCCGATTTAAACTTGTGTGATTCGCAAACAGAGTGCCGGTCACACTTTTATTAATCACACCTACCAAACTATCGCCGGTATTTGTGTACCAAGTATCTCCCCGGTTCGTAGAACGAAATGTTCCGCTTTCAATTCCGTACAACAGCAAATTCGAATTGGTGATGGTAAGATTTCCTCCCTGAGTTCCGTAAAGACCGTGATTGAGTAGTGTTTCCGAAGACGGCAAAAGCGGCAACCTCACGAGACCTGTTTCAGTTGCCGCGTACCAATGTGAACCAAAATGGGAGATTGAAAATGTATAATAATGAGATGGGTAAGTAGTCCAGCTCTGACCAAG
>CAZPUW010000073.1:0-10047 GCA_964589795.1 uncultured bacterium | reverse complement strand
TGGATGCATTCAATTTTTTCGTTCCGCTCAAAAATGAATCAACTAATTCGACAAATGAAACAATCGTGCTCGCAATCGCACATCTATAAACGAAACTTCTCGATTAATTTGACCTCCCGAGGTTTTGTTGTTTTGACAATTTGGTTAAAAATCGCGAGTGATTAGATGCACATTCCTATGATATTGTATATAAGCAGCTTACATTATGTATTGATAATGAATATACATAACGAATCGTTACTTAATAATTTATAATACAACATGTTATAGCTATACATACCGATTGTATGTATATGGTATATTTAAATCCGCCTACGTGTTCATAGTTGTCACACTCTCCACTTCCGCGTATATTCTGTAAAATTATTTTACATCATTGTCAACGCATTTTGAGTGGAATGTGATTAGTAAATCACAAAAAGTGAAGAATCCAACTTAGTGTTGTTTGAATTCTTCGATTAGAAGGAACATCATGAACTTGAATAAGACTCTTATACTAACGTTGCTGCTGTCACTGGTTGCTGTTGCGTTTTCGCAACCATTGACTGGAACAAAGACGATTGGCGGAACGTCCCCCAATTATGCGACATTCGCCCTTGCCATCGCCGCGCTGAATACGAATGGTGTCGGTACCGGGGGTGTCGTGTTTAATGTACGGCCCGGAACCTATGCCGGAAGGTTTACGATGACCGCGGTAACCGGTGCTTCAGCGACAAACCGTGTAACTTTTAAACCGGAATCAGGAACGGTTACGATAGCCGATTCTTCTACCGGCAGCAACACCAATGGTGAGTTTCTCGTGCGTCTTAACGGCGCGGACTATGTAACATTCAATGGGATAAACGTAGTTGACATTTCCACCCAAGCCGCACATACTATCGAATACGGTTATTACTTGTCTGATGCATCGGCTACAAACGGATGCCAGTACGACAGCATTGAAAATTGCTCAATAACGCTTTGTATCAATGATGCGAGAATTACCTATGGCATTTATCAGAACAACAGCACAGCAAACGTTACGCTCGGAACCAATAGCTACAATCACTACTTGAATTTGAAAATTTCAAAAGTTCGCTACGGGATTTATTTGAACAACCCGAATTCTCCCGCTGACACTTTAAACGAAATCGGTTCCACATCAGTCGATCCCAACTTTGCCGGACGATTGACTATCGGTGCACTTGCCAATGATACAATTGGTTTCGGTACCGGTTCCGCTTACGGTGTGTATGGCAGCGGTCAGGCACACCTTTTTATCCACGATTGCGATATCCAGCACGTTTACGAAAATGCTGCGAATCAAAGTCCCTATGGAATTGATCTTACCGGTAATGATTCCTGTTTCATCTATGGCAACCGCATCCATGACGTCAAGGTTGCCAGTACCACAGCCGCGACCGGTACTGCCTACGGTATGTATATAAACGGTAATGCTGCCTTCTATAGCTACGTCTACAATAATCAAATCTGGGGTATCGATCATTCCAGTACGACTGTCACTGCAAATCGTCGTATGGTTGGTATTTCAGTAAACACAGGAACGAATTACCTCGCGTACAATTCTATTTTAATGAATCCGACCACAACAGCAGTAAGCAATGCTTGCATAACAACCGCGACCGGTTCGCTAACCGATCAGAATAACATCCTCTACAACAAATCAACGGGTTACGCAGGTGTTACCCATTATGGTATTTACGTCACGAGTGGAACACTTACTAACTCTGATTACAATGTTTTCTACAACGCAGATACACTGAACGGACGTGTCGGATATACCGGTGGCGCGAAAAAACTTCTTACTGACTGGCAGGGTGGCGTTCGTGATTTGCATTCCTATGAAGGAAATCCACTATACGTCAGCGCAGTTAATCCGATCAACCTGCAAATACAACCCAATAGCGGTTCTCCGGCAAGTAATTGGGGTACTCCGATTTCGTGGATTTCTACTGATTTAAAAGGAACTGCGCGCAACGCAACCCATCCCGATATCGGTTCCGATGAAGGGAATTTCGGTGCAGCCTTACCTCCTCCCGCTTCCGTTTCGTTCGGTGCATTAACCACAACCTCGATAACTGTGAATTGGAGTCTCGTTACCGGCGCTGCCGGCTATCGTCTCGAATCCTCCACGGATGGAGTAACCTTTACTTTACTATCCAGCCCGGTTGTTGGAACAACATATAATGATACTGGATTACCAAATGGCAATACCCAGCGCTATTACCGTGTGTACTCGATAAACAATGAAAATGTGCAATCTTTGACACCAAGTCCCATTAACAACACCTATACCTTAGCGAACGTACCAGCAGCGCCAACGGTAACCACGCCGACTACGACAAGTTTCATGGTGGCTCCACAAAACTCGGTATCACCGGCGAATACCGCATCTACGCAATATGCGATTCAAGTCGGCGCACAATATATGCAGGCGAATGGTACGCTCGGTGCTACCGCGGTATGGCAAACCCTTGCTACATGGGGAACGGATACCGTAACGGGGCTTGCGCAAAATACGACCTATGTGGTTTCTACTATTGCAAGAAATGGATCAGGTACTGCCAGCGCATCGTCGACTACGGCTTCGATTACAACTTACGCGATTGCACCGGCTGCCGTCACCTTCGGTACGATTACCACAACATCGATCGTTGTAAACTGGACTGCGGTTGCAGGCGCGACATACCGGCTTGAATATTCTAATGACGGCATCACTTTTAATTTACTTTCATCACCGGTTGCGACAAACACATTTACAAATACTGGCTTACCAAACGGAAATACCCAACGCTATTACCGGGTCTATTCCATTAATACACAGGGGGCACTTTCAACGAGCCCCAGTCCGGTAAACAACACTTACACATTGGCAAATACACCGGCAACACCAACTACGGCAAATATTACCAATACAACGGTTCAGGTGACACCGCAAAATTCTGCTGCTCCTACCAATACTGCATCCACCATCTATGCAATTCAAGTCGGGACAAGATTTGTTCAGGCAAATGGAACACTAAGCGCTTCTGCGGTATGGCAAACGTTAGCGCAGTGGGGAACAATCACGGTGACCGGTTTGGCACAAGGAACTGCGTATGCGATTTCCACCGAAGCACAAAATGGTTCCGGCACCAACAGTGCCTTTTCTACTGTGGCAAATATCACTACTACAGCCACGCCGTTAAATGGCGGCTATACCATCGACCGGACCCAATTGACAGGTGGTACTAACTACCAAACATTCACTGCTGCAATTTCCGCGCTGAACACGCAAGGTATTGCCGGGCCTATTACATTCACTGTTGCATCGAACACCTATGCGGATACTTCAACAGTTCCGACCAAAATTGAAACATTCCCATTAAGTGTCGTTACGACCGGTACCAGCAGTAATCCCATCGTTTTCCAAAAAGCCACCGGTGGTACTGTAACTATCGTAGCGGGTGCTTCTACTGATAATTCTATAGTGCGGTTTTATGGCAGTGATTACATCACGTTCGATGGTATCGATTTAGCAGTGAGAGCAAATGCCATTCGGTACGGTTACTATTTCCGTGACAACGGAACGCTAACGAGCGGCGCTCAACACAATACAGTTAAAAATTGTATAATCACCCTCGATAAGACTGGAACAAGCATACGTGGCGTACTATTCGCGTCTGCGACGGGTACCCCAACCAGCGCGGCTGGAGCAAACAGTTACAATCTCTTGGATAACGTAACGGTACACAACGCTCAGTTCGGTTTATATCTTTCATGCAATGTAGGAACCTACCGTGACTCGATGAATACTGTTCAAAATTGTCACATCGGGGTCGGTGTTGCTGATGACATTTCAATTGCAGGTGCGTATATAAATGGACCCGCAAGTTTGACGTTATCTAATAACGTGTTTGCGAACGTTACCAATGCTCAAACAGGTGCCGCGGCAAATATCGGAGATCTTGATGCCAGTGGTATCCGTGTCAATAATTTGACCGGTACTTCCCTGTTCGAACGAAACCTCGTATATAACATTGCACAAACAGGTACCGGAAACACGCCACACTCGGCATTGGGAATTTATCTTTTCCCCACTGCGGGCTCGGTAAATGTTTACAACAACATGGTGTATGGTATATCGAAAACGCAAACGACCAACATACAATCCTTCACCCACACGGGAAGCACCTCCAATCCCGGTTATGGTGTGTTCGGAATCCTGATTATTGGTACTGCGACCGCATCACACGTTTATCATAATAGTGTCTTGATTAACGCTACTACGTTCCTTTCGAGTGCGGCGAATTATTTAGTAGCAGGTACGGTGATTTATAAAAACAACGTATTCTCGAACATCACACCGGCACAGGGCACGGGGAAACATTACGGATTTTATACAGCAAATTACGCTCCTGTTCCGACAATCGATTACGATTGTATTTATTCACCGAATGCGAACGGTTTTGTTGGTGCGTACTTAGAAACCGACAATACTTGGGCGGCTTGGCAAAGCCATTCGTATGACACCCATGGCTTAAACAGCGACCCGCTCTTCGTGAGCGGAACTGATTTACATATCCAGGCGTCGTCCGGTTCGCCGGTTTCAAATGTGGGTACGGGAGGACTTGTTACCAACGACTATGATGGTATGACAAGAAACCTCACAACTCCCGATATCGGTGCTGATGAAGGTTCCTTTGCCGCGATGGCGACTGCACCCACCAGTGTGACATTCGGCGCGAGTACTCTTTCTGCAATCGTCGTGAATTGGGCCGGAGCTACCGGAGCGACTACGTACAAACTTCAGTCCTCGACCGATGGCGGGACGTACACGGATTTAACCACAACAGCTTCTACTACATACACCAATACCGGTTTACCGAATGGAAATACTCAGCGGTACTACCGGATATATTCGATAAACGTTGACACAATTCAATCAACTAACCCAAGTTCAGTAAATATCGGCTATACATTGGCGAACACGCCGGCGGTTCCGACAGTGGACACACCTACCGCCACCACGATAAAAGTCACACCACAGAACGCTACCGGTACTACGAATACTGCTATTACGCAATATGCTATTCAGGTCGGTGCGCAATTTGTGCAAGCGAATTCAACATTAGGTGTAAGTGCGGTCTGGCAAACCCTTGCGCAGTGGTCAGCAGTTACTGTCACCGGTCTTACCCAAAACACGACGTATGTGGTTTCGACGAAAGCAAGAAATGGTTTGGACACAACAACTGCGTCATCGCCAACCACATCGCTCACAACTTTAGCGACGACCCCTGCGGCAATCACTTTCGGCACCCCTACGACGACATCCATTCCCGTGAATTGGACTGCTGTAGCGGGCGCTACCTACCGGCTCGAATACTCGACCGATGGTATAACTTACAATCTGCTTTCAACACCGATTGCCACGAATACTTACAGCGATACCGGATTGCCGAATGGAAACACCCAACGCTATTACCGTGTCTATTCCATCAATTCGGTAGGTGCATTATCCGCGACCCCAAGTCCGGCGAATAATACATACGCCTTGGCAAATACACCGGCATTACCGACCGTTGCCAATGCCACCGCAACCACGTTCCTTGTCACTCCGGCCAACTCCGCGAGCCCCGCAAATACTTCGTCTACACAATATGCGATTCAAGTCGAATCACAATATGTTCAAGCGAATGGTACTTTGAACGCTTCTGCGGTATGGCAAACGTTAGCGGCGTGGAGTACCGATACCGTGAATGGTCTGATACCAGCTACGACATACCACGTTTCCGTTAAGGCCCGTAATGGTTCGAACACCGAAACGGCATTCTCAACTGTTGCACCGATTGTAACGCTTTCGCTTGCGCTACCGCCGGCACCGATGAATGGTACCATTGACAACGTGTACATGACCTCCTTGCGGATTAACTGGACGGCACCAAGTCCCGCCGGAACCCTGTACTCCTATGAGATACAAGTTTCGACGACAAATGCGTCAACTGGTTTTTCTGTTTTGGCGACCGATTTGTCGTTATCACCGACGAACTACACCTATACCAGTTTGCCTCCGTTCACAAACTTCTGGTTCCGAATTTATTCTAAGAATTCGCAGGGTTACTTGAGTAGCTCTTATGAAACTGCGCATGGTACAACGAAACCAAACTGGCATAGTTATTTACAAATCACCGGGGGTCCCGGTGACACGACGGCATGGATTCCTACTTTCCCGAACGACAGTTTGACCGGAGATGAACCAGCCACAAGAGTGACTTTTGCCGCAGTGAATTCTCCTTCTTCGAACCCGTCAGCTGTCACTTCGCGATGGGATACCCGCGCTAATGCCATATCGTTGTGGGGAGTGAACCAATCATTGTTGAATACTGTGTTACCCGCTAACCAGGCCGTAAACCGGGTGTGGGATATTAATCCGACCGGTGGAAGTAATTTCAACGCAACATTGAAACTTTCTTTCACAGCGAATGATTTGCCGCCATCGATAACGAATCCGGTTACTCAAATCACTCGTGCCGGTTACAAACACGGAACTCAGAATTGGGCATACATGAACTGTACCGTTACCGGCCCGGACATCAACGGTGTATTCACAGCGACGGTCAATAATGTCAATGCGCTTTCTGATTGGGTGCTTGGCACATCGTCGGCGTTGTTACCGGTTACCCTTCAATCATTCACCGCTTCCAACGATGATCGTGGCGTTGTCCTTCATTGGTACACGGAAACCGAAGTGAACATCGACCACTACCGAATTGACCGCTGGAAAGCGAATGGGCCGATTGAAAGCCAGATTGCAGTACCCAGCGAATCAAGTAATGGTTGGTCTGCCACCCCGCTCGATTATGTTTGGCGTGAAACCGAACAACTGGTTGGTGGAACGACTTATGACTATCAGTTAACGGAAATCGATTTAGACGGCAGCATCAGAACGTTAGCTACGGCAACCGTCGTACCGCTCCCGACAGGATTAAATCTCTTGAGTGCTTATCCGAATCCGTTCAACCCGACAACAACGATTTCTTTCACACTCGCAGTGCCGGAAAAAGTTCGCGTCAGCATCTTTAACGTCAATGGTGAATTGGTGAAGGATTTGTATTACGGGGAAGCCGGTTCACAAAAACGGATTGTTACTTTTGATGCGAAGAGCTTACCAAGCGGTGTGTATTATGCCCGTATCATGAGTGCACACTATAACGGAAGCCGAAAACTTGTTTTGATGAAATAATTCCGTATGTAACGAGCTGTAGTTCACTAACAGTAGGGGCGAACCCCCGTGTTCGCCCGTTTCGTAGGACAGACATCTTGTCTGTCCTATTTTTGTAGTTGCTCGATGTAGATAACGGTTTAATTGTTTTGAACCACATCCTCCTGCCGTTACTTTACCAATACCATTTTCTTCATCGCGATAACGCGATTAGTCTCTAACCGATAAAAGTAAACCCCCGATGGTAATTTAGATGAATCGAGTTTTACTGCGTAAGAACCAGCCGCTTCCCGTTCATGAATCAGCATAGTTATTTCCTGCCCTGTTACATTGAAAACACGCAAATCAACTAAGCCCGGTGAAGGTATCGAATACCGAATCGTCGTGGTAGGATTGAACGGGTTCGGGTAGTTATCCAAGAGTGTTGCTTGTTTCGGAACTTCGTCATTTCGCGGTCTAACCGCTGAAACAGGTTGTATGTAGCTAAATATTTTTAGTCCTGAATCGGTTGCTACATACACAAATGTATCTTGGGTAACGATATTCCATGCATGTCCGAACGCCGCACCATACTCGGTACGCAAATATAAAGAATCACTGTTACTCGCATCGACAATCTGGATGTAGTTCGTCGACGATTCAAAAATCGTATTTCCACTTGCAGCAATGCCAAAGGGACCTTGATGTATTCGCGTTCCCAAATTTTGCCGATCCGATGACAAATAAATGGGGCTAAATGCATCTGTTATGTCGAATGAATATATACCGTTATTCAGTTCTTCACCGCTGTTATAATTCGTACAGAACGCAAAATGTCCGCTTATCGCCAGATTGTGGAAGTAAGGTGTGACGCCGGCTGGAGGAGATGCGGTATTTATGATAAATAATGAATCCGGTCGCTTTACATTTACGATTTCCAATCTTGTACCAACGACATACGCCAGTGTATCCACTACTACCACGCGGTAACCATCTAAACTAACCGAACCCAATAGTCGTACTGTATCGGGATTGGAAATAGAGAAAGTGTACAAACCGTAATTATCGGAAACCGCATACAAAATCGAATCGCGTACAAATACACCACGCACGTTCATCGGTACCGGTTCATAAGAAGTCATCAAAACGGGTTGAGTTGGCGAAGAAATATCTACGATAGAAATCCCACCAAACCGGTACGCGATATACGCAAATCCGTTTTGTATCGCTATCCCTTGCGCCCAACCACTTAAAGCGAGATGACTTGTTAATGTAGGACTGCGCACGTTGGTGATATTAACAATGCACAATCCGGAATCGTCACATACGACGTATGCATAATTACCTTGTACAGCAATATCCCATGCTTGATCAGGGAGATGAATTGCACCTAAAGCATGAAAACCCGTGCTGTCTTGAGCGAAAACATAAGAAGTAAAAAAGAAGATTGAGAAAACCAGCGAAAGAAAACTAAGCAAGTATTTCATAGCACGCTCCTCTCACGTTGTCTTGTAGTAGTAAAACGTAACATGAATTCAGACTATTGACAACATAAATAGTGACGATAGTATAAAAAAACGCATCCGTTGGTTAACGGATGCGTTTCAATTATAAACAGCTTACTACTTTAGAGTTTCCAGAGCACCACTGCCGCCAATACCCCGCCGGTATGAATCACTTTATGTTCGACCGCTATCGACTCAATCGACTTATACGCACGGTCGCGTGCAAGAAAACCCTGCCGCGCCATCTCCCGGACATGTTCTTCGATATCGCTTTTCGTACCGCGCCCCTCATATTCCATAATCAGTCCCGGTAACGACGGGTCCTCCGGTATCGCCACCGCCACCCCTGCAGCGATGCGTTCGCCCGGTTCGGTACTCGAGTATGCGGCATAAGCGGCAGGCACTAACGCGCCGCCCGGTAATTTCATTGGTTCAATTCGTTTACAATTGGGGGGAAGAATGGAAGACATCTTGACGACATTTACATCGCCGATGCCACCGGCAAGGAGTGCGCCATCGAATGCGTTAAGAACCGTCCACCCCTCGGCGGCCCCGGCGGCAAGAAACCACGCCGTCGGTTGTGGTAACAATGTTTCGATCACGCCACCGCCGATAACGGTTTGTGTTCGAGTGCTTTTACATTTTGCAGGATACCGCGCTTCATTTCAGTAACGGAATAATTTTCCGCCCCGAGCGCTTCTTTGAGATATTCAAAACAAGGATCTGGCAGAATCGTATCGCCGCAAGTGAACAAGTCCACTGCCGCATATCCGTATTCGGGCCAGGTATGAATCGCAAGATGCGATTCCGCAATAACCACCACGCCCGACACGCCGTGCGGGCTAAAATGGTGAAAGGTACGTTCGACGATTGTCGCGCCAGCCGCTTCCGCCGCTTGCATCATGTGCGCTTCAATCATATCGACGTCGTTGAGTATCATCGTGTCACAATGATACAGTTCGACTAAAAGTTGTTGTCCGAGTGCCCTCATTATTCGTTCTCCATCCGACCAATCCCCCTCTAATTTTGAACTGTCGGCTTGAAAACGCAAGATACTCCGCTTGCTTGTTCAATATATCAAACCTGCGCTTGTCTATAGGTTACAGCGAGGCACGATTTACTAAACACGGTAGGTAGTAAAAAATGGATAGATTGAGAAGCGTTCCCCACGACTATCCACCAAAAACCTACCTAAAAATTGGGTGGTGACGTTATCCAAAGCACCTTTGCTTCTCCGGGACCCGGATTTTCAAAGAAGTGCTTGTGTTTCGCCGAATAAAAGAACCACTCGTCGGCATTCAACAGATACGTTGCCCCGCCGTAATGGATCTTCAACCGCCCTTGTAACAAATAGCCAAATTC
>CAZPUW010000072.1:0-10092 GCA_964589795.1 uncultured bacterium | reverse complement strand
ACTCGATTCTATCAATTAATTATATCACACCACCCACCCCCGGCGATACGGTTGCACTGCATATTGTCTATCATGCACCAAACATCACCGATATCGGTGATGTGGGCTACCACTCAACTTCCGATATTGATTTTTCTTTCAATGAACCGTTCGGTGCGCGGAGGTGGCTCCCGATACATGATACACCGAGCGATAAATTCCAGTGGTCAGTCGCAATAACCCCGCCAGCCGGATGGATAGCGGTGAGTAATGGGATACGGCACGTCGAAGGCACGATTCCAGTCGCAACCAGCCATCCGGTGAATGCGTACCTCGCCGCATTTACGTCGGCAAATTTCCTTACGTGGGACACCACTGCCATCACCGCGCAGGGAACGCATGTCGCCTTACGCTACTATGCCCGCCCCGCGTATGAACCGTTGGCACTGCCCGATTGGTTGAATACGCCGCGCATGATTGCGGTTTTTTCTGCGTTGTATGGTGACTATCCGTACCCGAACGACGGCTACGGCATGGTCGAGGCCCCGATTATGGGAGGTGGCGGCGCGATGGAGCATCTCGCCATGTCCACCATCGGTACCGGTATCCTCACCGGTGATCGGCGCAATGAGTTGGTTTATGCGCATGAGTTGTCCCACCAATGGTTTGGCGATGCCGTGACACCGATGGCGTTCAAAGATGTCTGGTTGAATGAGGGGTTCGCGAATTTCAGTGAAGGGTTGTATCTCGAAGGAACCGGCGATTCGGTTGGTGCCGTCGAGCATCGTTCTGCGCAGGCGAATGCATATTTTATTGAGGCACGCACTTCACTTGTGCCGCTCGACAACCCCGCGCTCGATAATCTTTTTTCGGCGACGGTGTATGACAAAGGGGCGTTGGTACTGCAAATGACGCGCAAACGGTTCGGTGATTCGACGTTTTTTGCGCGGCTTCAGCAATATTTCGCGAATAACCAAACCCATCCGGTAACCAGCGCCGATTTTATCTATGCAATGAGTGACGGCGGCCTTGACGCTTCGGCAACCGGCTTTCTTCACGAATGGATTGAGGAGCCCGGCCATCCGATTTTGCAGTGGTCGGCGATTTCGATTCCCGGTGGTGCGCGTGTTTTACTGCATCAAATCCAGACCGCGCACATTTTTACAACGGGGCTTCCGCTCTGGTTTCAAAATGGGAATGTGATTGTTGAGCGTGAGTTGATGCAACAAGCGCAGGAGTTTGATTTACCCGGGATGAGTCCTGATTCGGTGCAGTTGGTGTGGCACGACGATGCGCTGTATGAAGTGCAACGCATCCCGGATACGACGGTGCGCGGTGTGGTGGCGGGTGCGACGGTTACGTCATATCCCAATCCGGGACATGGGCAAGTCAAAGTAAAAATTTCGCTATCGATACCGGGCGTATCGGACGGCAATCTGAAGCTGTACGACATCCTTGGGCGGCAGGTGTATGCGACGCGGCTCGCGAAATTGGGCACCGGCCAACGGTTGGTGGTTCCGGTATTGCCGCACCTTGCGGCAGGTACGTACTTCTGGAAACTCGATGCCGGGAAAGCCACCACCGTCAAGCAAATCGTGATTGAATAAGTGGCAGCGCCACTGGCTGGGAGGTAGGATTTATCCTGCCCTTCGGGTAGGGGCGGGTCACCGTGCACGCCCGCCAGTAGGGGCGGACGCCCCTGTCCGCCCGAGTAGTGCACGTCTCCCGGCGTGCACATTTTTTGGGGCGTTCGCTGACACCTTTTTTGAGTCGCAATAAGAGGGGGTCGGGATGGACAATGTATGTGACATTGGATGGACAAGACGTCTAACAGGATAATCTTTTCGTAGGACAGAATTCATTCTGTCCTCCCCCCAGTTCACGGGGGGAACAAAGGGGGGTGTCTTCTTTACCTTCGGTCTATATGGTTGAGTGGTATAGGCATCCCGCCTGTACAACTATTCGTAAATCTGCGCGATTAAAATTGAATTCATTTGAGCATATACTGCGCTACGGAGTTGTTCCTTGACTTTCGGTTGTTGCACACCTTCAAGATATTCTTCAACAACTTCATTTATCTCTTTTTGCCGTTTTTCGAAAACCGGGACAAGTGCTTTTAGTAAGCGTTCATCTGTGGGAACCATCACAGCGCTAAATCCGCATTCGATAAACACGCGTAAAAACTTTGCTTCATTTTCCGAATCACAAACAATTTTCTTCCGGCCGCTTATCAATTTCCAATCCAACAAATCTGACTGAATTTCAATATTATCGCTTCTCGCGGGGAGTTCGACTTCCTTGAGATTTTTTCGCGTTAGGACTTTATCTTTGTACAACTCAGCGATGGTTGGTGATTCGATTGAAGAAAGTGTGTTCTCGACGAATAACTCAACATTGACACCCTCAGACACTTTCTCCTGCCTGTCCACACTACCCGCTTTATCCAAACGCGCACGAACTAAATCTATTACCGCGCGATATACATCCAGTTGTTCTTCTTCGCTTAGACCAAGTATATCACCCATGATGATTTTATCGAGAGCACGACGATCCGGTTTCACATTCTCTAAGGTAACTTCACTGGAAACGTTTGCTCCGAGTTCCCGGAAAATGGATTCGATTGGACGTTCTAAGATTTTTTCGAAAGAAGAGTGAAGTTGTATTTTGTATTTTTCAACATCAAGTACTAACATTGAAGCCGCTTCGTATGTCATATTGTCTAATGCGCCTTCACCAAGATTAACACGACCGTTAATTTCAACTAAGAGTGTAGTGATAGTAGAATTCAGATAATAAAAGAGAATTTCGACAACTTCTCTATTCTTTACATAAATCGAATAGAAACGGTCACTTGTATAGAATTTACCTGCAGTATATGGAGCCATGAATCGTTCATTGAATGCTTTGAACCAGATGCCATCTGGTTTTACTGGTTCACCCAAATCATACCATATATTGCGAGATGCGCACGTTGCTCCTTTGTGAAGATCTTTTCTCTCACCATACTCGATATATTGTAAAATTTTCTTTTTCCCTAACTGCTTTTTAGGTTTATGCACCAATAAAACTCTATTTCTTAATTCATCTGGTTTTACCTTACAAATTGTACATTCTCGTGGCGATTTTATGAGATAATTGGGTTTCCATTCTCCAAGTTCATCCTTGTGCATCCAGAACTCTTTTTCAATTCCTTTTTTCTTTATCTGTTCTTCTGTCAGGTAGAAAAATTCATTTGCGCCCGTTTTAATACCAAACCGAACTTGAGCTAGACGATGTAATGGTACCAATCTGTCTTTTGCGGTTTCTAAGATTTTGAAAAAGATCTCTGGTGCGCGGAGATACTTACCCCATTTGGCACCGATGAATTTCCCCGTATCGGGATCGGTTCCTTCTTGTAACAATAGTGATTGCTTAATCGGGAACACGCGCGATTCTTCGATATCGGTATAGGTTTGTGTAGACATGATCATTAATTTAAAACTGGTATAAGCTTTTTTCCTTTCCCACATTGGCTCAAGCTCTTTTGCCAGTGGAGGAAAGTAGTCAGACAACCGCTTTTTAAATTGTACAAACCGTACTGTATTCTCTTCGCGTTGTTCCGGCTTGGAACACTTTTGTAAAATGACGATACAAGTATTTACGTCTGCTTGTTCAAACCATCGCTCGACTTTCGATTCAATTACCGCTACGATTTTATAATATTTCAAAAAGAATTCCTGTAATCCCTTACCGTAATCGACGTCAAGCCAAGAGTTAGAGACAACAAACCCGAAATACCCCTTTTCTTTCAGGAACTTTGTGCCGTGGACAAAAAAATAGGCATGAAGTCCGGCTCGTTTTGAAATGTTAGCAAGCTTTTCGCCATTCAAGTCGTATAACGCTCGTTCAATCGTTTTGTCTTTACTCGAACCGCTATCATTCATCTCCTCTTGTCGGGTGTAGGGGGGATTGCCGACGATGGCGTCAAATTCGGTGGGAAATTCGACTACATGTTCTTTCGTACCGAGTTGTAATGCTTTGTGATTCTGATTTTGTAATTGTTTGTAGTTCCCATTATGCGATGCTTTTAATTCGAAAAAGTCTTTGTGCAATATGTTCGGGTAATTTTCATTGGTTTTTAAGTTGTTGATAGCAAGATTAATCATCGCAAAGTGCGCGGGAAACTTTGCAATATCCACTCCCCAAAGATTATTCAACATCTTCGTATGATCGGGTCGGACAAACTGTAATGACCGGTTTTGATATGCCCGCACAAGAAAAGTTCCGGCACCGCAAGAAGGATCGAGCAAATTATGATCCGGAGATTGGGAACTAAATTCGAGTACCAAATCAACAACATCGTTATTGGTAAAATATTGTCCGAGTAAATGACGTTCTTTCTGTGGAATTAGTTTTTCGAATGTCCTTCCCATGATGTCAAAACCAATAATGTTGAAATCATAATGTTTCAGTGATTCCACCATCGTGTAAATCTCGCGGCAAACGGCTTGCGAGTCAGGGAAGGCAACTTCATCAATAAAATCTGTTTCATAAATCGACTGATAATCGATTTTCAATACTTCATCAAAATACGCTTGTATGCTTTTTTGTAGATGTCCACCACTCGACAAATCCTTTGGAATTTGTAACGGCTTTAACTGCTTAGGGCGATGAGATTGAAGTAGATTATAAAACAAAATTTTATTGATTAGCAGGTAAGTCGCTTGTCGCGCCACTTTTTCATAATCCGAAGGTTGTGCAGATTTAGCTGTAAATGTCCATCCTTGGTCGTTAAACCAACGAGTGAGTTTCTTTTGAAATTCTCGATTTTCATTACATTTTTTAGCGACTAATGGTATGTAGAGATTCTTTAATACACGAACTTTCTCTTGTAAACGATTTACAAGTATTTCATCGAATGGCATCCGTTTAAATTTGGCTAAACCAGTTGAGAATTCATACAGTTGAAAAAGAAATTGTTCTAATGCGGCTTTAGTTGGATTGCTATAAATACTGGTTTCTAATTGATCTAAGTTTTCTATCTCGGATAGGTCGAACTTTCCAAGAATGGTTTCTTCTTCACGATCACCCGCATTCACTGCTTTGGTATCGAACCAAATCAATTTTCGGAAATTTGTTAATGCAAAGTATGGCGCACCACGGGTAGTAGCTTTCTTTCGTGCCGGTTCTTTTAACTCCTCTTCATCAAAAACATCGAACGCGGGTTGTTTCGCTTCAATCAAGCATAAAATTTGTTGACTTTCCGGTTCGGTATAAATCACCAAGTCAGGCATTTTTCTGTCGTCGTGTGTCGTTTCGACATTTGGCGCACCTAAATAGAGACTTTTTTTCTCTATTATCTCACGCATCCATGACATCATAACTGCGACACCGGAGCGTTCAGTCATGTGGGTAGATTTTTCTGTTTCGGATTTACGTTTAATACGGGCAGACATTTTGACTTTCGGTTGGTTTAGTCCATTATACGATACATAAGTGACGAGAGTTATGCAAGATGAAACGGGTCGTTTATCAACGACCCGCCGAAAGTTGTACAGGCGTGGACGCCCGCACTACCCGGAGACCTGTACCACCCAAAAGAAAGGTGTGCACGCCGGGAGACGTGCAATACCCGGAGACCTGTACCACCCAAAAGAACGGGCGAACGCGGGGGTTCGCCCCTACTATGCAGGGCGTGGACGCCCGCACTACCCAAAGGAGAGGTCGACGCTACCGGGCGGGCACGGTGACCCGCCCCTACCTGTACGAAAAGTGACAGGATAAATCCTATCCTACAGTAAAGATGCTATATTAGGGTATAACAACAGTCTATTCATCAAACACCCAACTTTTGTCATTTAAACATTTTTTCCATTCAACCGTCAAACAGATAAGCACCAATGGAAGAGGGTTTCCGGTTCTTCCGTGAAAAAAACCAACAAACCTGCTTCGTACCACCATTAAGAAGATTCCTAACTTTGTTAGGGAGGCGCACCATGAAACGAAACATTGTTTTTATTATCATCCTGACCGGTTGTTTGTGGGGCATGGCGGCTTCGGCGGCATTGCCGGATTCCTTGCGCCCCGACTGGCAAGCCGACAGTAACGGCATCAAAAAGTTCTGGCAGACCGGCGATACCCATCAGGACTATCACCGCATCGTCACCGACGGTAACCGCATTTTCGTCGCCAATGGTTCGCAACTCATCCGCTTGGTCATTCCCTATTTCTATGATGATTCGACCCGGCTCTTCCGCTTGGGCGGTACACCGTCGCTGTTCGACACCGTCCGCATTTTGAATACGTGGGATATGCCGGCGCGCATCGAAGATATGTTCCTTTCCGATACGTTGATTTGGCTCGCATTGGGAAAGAAAGGGGTGCAGATTTATGCACTACGACCCGTACCGCAACCCGTAGGTTCACCCCCGAAAGAAGACTTGGTTTACAAAGACCAGATTCAAACACACGATGCATATACCATCGCGTATAACAATGGTGAATTTTACATCGGCACGCGTGATGGTGTGAAAAGTTTTTATTATGACCGGCTCGGTTTTCTGCGCACTGACGGTACATACGGTGCACGCGGAACGAACCGCCAACTCGGCTTTTACAATGCATACGATTCATCCATCGTGTCACAGGGAAATGCCCGCCGGATGGTTTACACACTGCGAAATAGTTACGCCTTCGTCGAAGATGATAGCGCCGGTTTCCGCGTTCTCGATGTAACCCGACCATCGAACCTATCGTTCATCAGCTGGTTGCCGACACCCGCATCGCCGCGCGGAATAGCCGTTCGCGATACAATGGCGTACACCATCGACCACGATTTTGGTTTTCGAATCTATAACGTTGCAAACCCGATACAGACGAAGTTAGTTGGTGGATTGAGTCTTCCCGGTGCACCCAATCATTTTATTTTGACTGAACCCGACCGCATCGCATTCATCGCAACCGGCGATCATGGCGGTATCCGCATCATCATGGGCACTGACCCGTATCATCCGCATGAAGCGGGTTATTACGAAACCCCCGGTACCGCATTCGATGTATCGCTCGTAGATGACAGTTTGAATATCCTGCTCGTTGCCGACGGTCGTTACCTCGCGCTCTATGATTTTACCGAAGCCATCACCCGCATCGACAGTGTCCTTACCGTCTGGTATCCGGTATCGAACAGCGGTCTGTATGATAACGGCTTTGGCGGGTACACCGGTTATGAAATTCCGATGTATACCCCCGGTTATTCCCACATGCCGTATCCGCGATGGAAACCGCCGCATCAGACGACGCAATCCGATACAGTTCCTGATATTATCCGCGGTCCCGGCGATCCGGTAAAGCCACGATTACGAACGGCAACCAATACCGCGATTATACGACCGACTACACCGCCGATGCTCGATATCCGCCATCCACCGACGGGTGGGATAAAATCCGACACCACATCTCATCCGGTGGGCGATATTACACCACGCGCGGTCGTAAAACCGCGGCAAAAGCCACCGCAAGTTGTTCTTCCGACACCGGCACCGACACAACCGGCAGTGATATACACACCGCAGGCGACAACAGTTGCGACACCTACACCAGCACCTCAACCGCAACCACAACCGTCGCCACAACCACAGGTGCAACCAGTGATTCCACCACCACCGCCACCGACGAATGATGTCACGCCGGTTCAGAATGTCCAGCCGACACCGGCTCCGGCGGATACACCAATGAGTCCGCCGCCAAAACACAAAGGGTAATCACAAAAAATCGGGGGCGCATGCGCCCCCGCACTTTTATAAGCGAACACCTCGTAGTATGTTTGTGGGAAATTCGGAGAAGCATCGATGAGACATCGTTTTGTAATCGCATTGTGTTTGATAGTGGTACTTGCGGTATCGGCATTCGCTACGGTCACGCAAAGCAATCCAGTTTTGGAAAAAGCATTTACGGTTCGCGGTGAACCGATGCCGGTGTGGATTATCCTAACCGCTCCGCAACCGAATCCACCCGTCGATTCCTATTACTTCTCACTTCTCCCGAAAGCGTCGCAACTCCGCCGTCATTTGAACAATTCGCGGCCCGATGCAACCGACCGACCCATCGATCCGATGCTTGTTTCCCGCATTGCTTCCACCGGCGCAACCATTCGTCAAACTTCCCGTTACCTTCACGCCATATCGGTCAACGCTACCCGCAAACAAGTTGCATCCCTCGCACAATTGGATTTTGTAGTTGGCATCGAACCCGTCGCCAAAAGTAAACTTCTTACCGAAAAATCATTTTCTGTAAAACAGAAAAGCATTCTGCCATCCACTATCCACCATTCACCATCCACCGTTGCTTCGATTGACGAGCTTGATTCACTCGATTACGGCCCGTCAATCTACCAATTGGAACAAATCAACGTACTTCCATTGCACCAGCAGGGTTACACCGGTCGTGGTGTTATCGGCGGGATTCTCGACAGTGGTTTTCGCTGGTATCACTCGTGCTTCGATAGCATGACGATTCTTGCACAACATGATTATGTTTTTAATGACAACGAGACAGCGAATCAACTAAGCGATACTGCAATTGCGTGGGACCACGGCACTGCTACGCTCTCTTGCATCGTCGGTGCGTCGTCGGGAAATATGTTCGGAGCCGCATATAACGCAACGATGATACTCGGTAAGACCGAAGACGTCCGCAGTGAAACCGCAATCGAGGAAGATGATTATGTCGCTGGACTCGAGTGGTGCGATTCGCTCGGCGCGAAAGGAGTATCTACTTCGCTCGGTTATATCGACTGGTACACGTGGCAGGATATGAACGGTCATACCGCGTTGTGTACGCAAGGGATTCTCGAAGCGGCACGACACGGAATGTTGGTTATTACTGCCGCAGGAAATGAAAACGGTAACGATTGGAATCATATTATTTCTCCCGCTGATGCCGATTCTTGCTTATCGGTCGGTGCGGTTGACAGCACCAATACCATCGCCTATTTCAGCAGTCGTGGGCCGACCTATGATGGCCGAATCAAACCCGATGTTTGCGCGCGCGGATGGGCGACTTATTGTGCATGGAGTGTGGACGACAATAGCTATTGGCGGTTATACGGCACTTCGCTCGCCACGCCGTTGGTTGCCGGTTCGTGTTTTCTGTTGTGGGAAAAACATCCCTACTGGACGGCGATGATGATGCGCCGCGCCATGCGCGAAACTGCATCGCAACATGCAACACCCGATACAATTCGCGGATGGGGTATCATCAATACTGCGGCGGCGGATACTTATTCCTTCGGCGGCAACCATGCACCGGTGGGTAGTCTCTCTTCGATTTCCGCTTGTTGCGGTGGTGCGATACAAGTAGCATTATCCTACACCGATCCCGATAACGATACTTTGTTGTATGATTTCTGGTACAAGTACCCGTCCGGCCCACTGTGGCACTATGGATTTCCCAACTATATCTACGATGGCGGTATCGTCGATTTACCGCTTCAATTCGATTCGTTGGGACACGAACCGGTTGAATTGTATTGTAACATCACCGATTACATTCACATTGTTCGTGACAGTACGTTTATCGATTATACCAGTGTGAAAAACCCGGATACCAACCCACTTCCAACGGCATTCACCGTTTCTGCTTCACCCAATCCCTTCAATTCAACCACGATGGTTAATTTTTCAATACCGACGCCCTCTCCAGTCGATTTGACAGTTTTTGACGCTTCGGGACGCGAAATTACCCATAAGAGCTTGGGTAGCTTGAGTGTGGGAAACCATCGTTTTGCGTTAACGCCGAATGAAATTGGCACCGCCGCCGGTATCCGTTTCGTTCGACTGCAAGCGGGAAACGTATCGCGTAGCGTGAAAGTCGTGTATCTGAAATAGCCCATTTGAACCTCACCTGAATTTCAGATACATTCGAACCATGAGACTATTTATTGCTATTCCACTTTCCGAACCCACTCAAAAAGCTCTTGGGAACCTGATAACCGTGCTCCGTGAGGTCAAAGGAGTGCGGGGTACATTTCCCCGTGCGACAAATCTGCATTTGACGGTACAATTTCTTGGTGATGTTCCCGAGTCGAAAATACCGGGCTTACGCGAAAAATTGACCAATGCTGTACAATCCATTCCC
>CAZPUW010000071.1:0-10111 GCA_964589795.1 uncultured bacterium | reverse complement strand
AAATTCACTGCGATGAAGAAGATGGTGATGGTGAAGTAGTTTATCCGTTCATCATCGAAGAAATAAGAATCGCCCACGGAAGTCCGTGGGCGATTTCTTTTATTATCTTGCTTAGAAACGAGTGTTACTATTTGATACCTTCGAGTTCATGTTTCGATAAAAGCGTGTATGGATGGCTTTCACCAAATACTTTTTGTCGAATTTGAAATGAGTGTGCAAAGTACTTCTTTGCTTTTGCAAGGTTATGCTCTTTTTTAAATAACAGTCCTACACGGTAGTAAGAGCTTGCAGTATCGGGATGATCTTCACCTAAGACCGACTGTCGAATTACAAGCGCCCTGTTTTCGTTTTCAAGCGCTTTGTCAAAACTTCCCGAATTGGAATACACTTCACCAAAACTTGTAAATGTTATCGCTGTATCGGGATGAAATTCACCAAACGATTCAAGACGTATATTCAATGCCATCTCTAAATTTTCCCAAGCGGCAGCCATTTCATTTTTCTTCGCAAGACACAAACCGATGTTGTCGTAGGATATCGCTACTGCTGAATGTTTCTCGCCAAGCATCTCTCGCTGTATTGCGAGAGCTTTGTTATGAAATTCAAGGGCAGTATCGATTTTCTCTTTTTTGTAATAAATATTTCCGACGGCATTGTAGCAGGCGGCAGTTTCAGGATGGTGTTCTCCTAAATTCTTCCCACAGATGGCCAAAGCTTTTTGATGGTATTCCAGCGCTTCGTCAAACTTACCGAGTTCGTTATACACTTTCCCGATATTATTAAAAGAAATTGCAATGTTGGGATGGTTTTCGCCAAGTAACTCGCGCCAAACCGAAAGTGCTTTTTCGTGAAATTCAAGCGATAGCGTATACTCACCCATCTTAAAATAAACCGTACCGATATTGTTGCACGAGGTCGCAGTATTGCCGTGTTTGGATCCTATTGTATTTTGCCAGATGGCTAATGCTTTCAAGTAATATTCGAGAGCCCTATTAAAGTCACCCCTCCGGAAATAAATTATCCCCATATTGTTAAATGAAGATCCTGTATCAGGGTGTTTATCGCCAAGTATTTCCTGACGGATTGAGAGTGCCATTTGGTAATATTCTAACGCCAGTGTCAATTCACCTTTGTAAGAATAGACATTGCCTGAGCTGTTGTATGAAGATGCAGTGTCCGGGTGCTTGTTGCCGAGAAGTTCTTGCCGAATTGCCAATGCTTTTAAATGATATTCAAGCGCTAAGCCATAATCGCCGGTTTCGAAGAAAATGAGTCCAAGTTTATCATAAGAACTAGCCGTTTCTGGATGCCTTTCACCGTAAGTATCTAAACGAATTGCCAATCCCTTCATATAGCTTTGAAGGGCTTGACCAAATTCGCCTTTCTTATGGTACACTAAGCCAAGATCGTAATGGGAAACCCCCGTCGATGAGTGACTATCACCGAAAACACTTTGTCGAATTTTGAGCGCTTTCAAATGATTCTCTAACGCCCGTTCGAAATCCCCCTTTTTGTAGTAATCGGTACCGATATTACTATACGATAATGCTGTGTCGGGATGTGTATCACCGAGTGTTTCCAAAGCGATTGCAAGTGCCTTTGTGTGGTGTTCAAGGGCAAGGCCGTAATCACCCTTTTCTTCGTAAACTTTTCCGATATTGTTGTGCGATATGGCGACATTAGGGTGTTTCTCTCCCAGAAAGGTACGCCAAACTGCGAAAGCTTTCGAATGGAATTCAATTGCTTTGTCATAATCTCCTTTTTTATCGTAGACAATACCGATATTATTATAACAAGCCGCCGTTGCAGGGTGGGGACTTTTATGTGCCGCTTCCCCAATTGAAGCGGCTTTAGAATAATATTCTAATGCTTTATCGTAATCGCCGGTTCGAATAAACACTACGCCTATATTGTTGTAGCAGGATGCCGTTTCAGTATTGTCTTCGCTTGACAATTCCTTTCTTATCTTGAGACTTCGGGAAAAATATTCTTGCGCTTGCGCGAAATCACCGTTGTAGGAACAAATATTGCCTATGATATTAAGCGACGCTGCAGTGTCGGGATTTTTCTCACCAAGTACATCTAACCGAATATCCAGAGCTTTGGTATGGTACTCTAACCCCTTTTTTATCTCACCTTTTTGAAAATAGGTGCTGCCAAGAAGATCGTAACTCTTAGCAGTATCCGAACTGCGTTCCCCGAATAAATCAAGTTGTATCGCAAGGGCGAGCGTATAAAACTCTAATCCTTTGTCATAATCGGCTTTCCGGAAATAAAGAGTACCAAGATTTTGATAACAAATCGCAATTTCGGATTTATGCTGTTTTCTTTCTGTTTGTAAAATCGATAACTGCTTCTCAAATGCCGTCTGTGCGAGTGAAAAATGGTACTGCTCAAGTTGATTATCACCTGCGCGATTGTAATATTTTATTGCTTTGTCCCATTCTTCAGCCCGGTCGTAATGTTCGGCTATTTCAAAGAACTTTTCTTTGTCTTTGGGAAATAGTATCCGTAATGATTCACCGGCAAGTTTATGGAGCGACTGTAAACGCTTTTTTAACTGCATGTGGTATGCAGCTTCGCGTAGTAAACTGTGCGAAAAAATGTAGTTAATCTCTGACAAAGTGTTCCAAATTCGCTCTTTTTCCCCGGTTTGTAAATGGTGGTTTAGTTGTTTGCGGCTCAATCCCGTTTTTTTATTACCTACGGCGGAGTGGTACTGTTGAATGAGTTCATGTAATGCTTCGGTAGCGAATTCACGCCCTAAGACACTTGCAATTTGGACGGTTTCCTTCAGGTTTGATTCAAGTCGGTCGATCCGTGAAATTAAAACCGATTCAATTCTATCCGGTATGTGGATATCACTGCGAATTAGCTGAAATTCGCCATCACGATTAATGATATGTTTTGTCTCTGATAGGTGGACGGTTATTTGTTCAACGAAGAATGGATTGCCTTGTGTCGTTTCATAAATAAAATCTGTGAGTTCTTCAGAAGGTGGAAATTGTAACAATTCCTTCACCAATTCACCTGTATCTGTTCGGGAAAATTGATTTAAATCGATTCCAATACATGGAAAAGGTGAACCGGTCTGCAATTCCGGTTTAGTTCCATCATCGGCAAAACGGCTTACTGTTAAAACCAATAAAGGTATCGACTCGAGTTTGTGCGTAAAGTGTGCAAATACCTTTTTCGATTCGTCGTCCAACCATTGCATGTCTTCTATAACAAGAACAGTCGGTCGCAGATGCGTAAATGCGACTATCAGTTCTTTGAGTGCTGATTGCGTTAAAACGGGTCGATCCTTAGCCATCGACAACGAGAATATTGAGTCCTCCCATTGCAATCCGATTAAGTTCGCTATAATCGATTCGATACGGTATAATTCTTCAGCAAGCGCTTTACTGCCGGGTACATCTGAGAACTGACCTACAAATTCTGCCCACCGCGTACGGAAACGGTCAAGACGCTCTTTAAGAGAGCCGGTTACGGTATCGCGAAAATATTGTCGAATAAAGTAAGTAAAAGGATTATACGGCTGTTGAAGGACACTGTCATTTTGTAGAAACAGAAATTGTATCTGGTCACGTAAACGGTTTTGGAGTTCCAGAACTAATCTCGATTTGCCAATACCGGCTTCTCCATATAAGTAAACTATCCCACCAGATTTATTTTCGAGAACCGGTTCGCATAACGTTTGTAATTGTGTAAACTCTTCGGTTCTGCCAACAAACTTCCCGGAATAAGCTTGACTCTCTTTAATCAGTTGTTTATCGACAAGGGCATGTACTTGAATTGGTTTGGGGAAACCGTCGAGGGTAAAATCTCCCGCACTTCGAAAACGGTACTCGTCTTGAACTCGATTATATAATTCAGGAACGAGATAAATTTCTCCCCATAGCGATGCTATCATTAACCGGGCGGCTAAGTTCACTGAATACCCGATTGCAGTGTATTCACTGCGCAGATCGCTCCCGATGAATCCTGCAAATGCCTTGCCGAATGATAAACCGATTCGGCATTCGGTTTTTATGTTGGAGTGAACAGCTAACGCGAATTCACAAGCGCGTTGCTCCATCTTTTCAAATGCAGTTGGAGCGCCAAACAAGACGACAATTACCCAACCTTTGTCGCCGTAATCAATTTTGTTGAAATACCCGCCATAAAGATGTGATAACTCGGCTATTTTTCTAATAACGTCGGTGTTCGAAAGTTCCGGTTGAAGATTGATAAAACAGGAAATGACATCGCGGAACTCACCGGTTGATCTAAGGTCGCGAACAGATTTGGGAACAAATTTAGTTTGCGGTGCCTTCCGCTTTGTACTCTTTCCGGTTATAGTCATTCGCGGACATGACAGTAACCTGTAATACTTGCTGGCGACTTCAACACAGTTTATGTTTTCTTGCGTATCCTGGCTGGTTGGATGGGGTAATCTGCTGACAGTAATAATGCTTTCATCGATGATGATATCGTTTGTTTCCGCATATTTCTTACTTGCCGCGCTTCCCTTTATCGCCGAACCGGTAAAATAATACAGATGCTGCTTTGCAGTGGGAATGATTTCCCAAAGAATGGTACCACCACCGATACCGATGTGCATCGATAACTCGAAATCGCCGTATTTGGTATGTTCCGAACTTCGATTGATAAAGTATTCTTTAATTTCCAAAGCAGCAGAGAGGACGGCGCGTACGGGAACAATTTCCGAAGGGAAAACGGCCGTAAAAGCATCGCCGGCAAAACCGCAAACAAAACCACCGTGTTTATATATGCTCGCAATCGCAGGTGTAAAAATATGGTTAATTGTATCGGTTATTGTTTCGGCACCATCGCTGCCATGAGACATTAGTGATTGCGTCAGGTTAGTAAAGCCATGAATATCAACCATCACAGAATAACCGATGATTTTACCGTGAAGTAAACCATTGTAGTATTGTTCAGAAATGTATTCCGGGATTAGATTACTCATGTTAAACCTTGGTGGACAATTGTATTGTCCGCACGTTGGTTCGGATTGGTTCGTTGGAGAAGAAGTTGTAGGTGGTAAATTCGATGCATAAACAGAATGTAAATATTTTTGTTCTCGACTTCAAATATATTTGAAATCGTTCCGTTTTAAACAGGCATTTTCTATAAATTGTTGTTGAACGGGATGCCTTTTTCAGTAATTGATTAAATCTCGATAATTTTTCCCGTTTCCGTGAATAATAAATATCCTTTTGCTTTTTCGCCAGTCAGTATCAACCACTTTTCCATATAGAGCTGTACTTGTTTAGAGTACGACTGGATTATTGCTTCACTGTACCCCGTGATAACATCCGACTTATAATCGACGATTACCCACCCTTCATCGCCGAGAAATACTAAATCGATTATACCGCGAATCGTTTCTTTATTCTCATTATCATACACTGCGAAGGGTAACTCGGTATAACATTCATTCGAAGCCAACGCGAGTTGCCACAGTGAGGATTTTTTGACCCGTTCGATGGTATCGAGTAATACCGTGCTTTTCTCGCTACGAAAATCTTCTTCAGTGAGCCATATACCGAATTTCTGTTCTAATTTGGTATCACCACACATCGCTGCTGCCAGTGCTTTATGGATGACTCTACCCCACGGTATTCCTCGTTCTGATTCGGAATCAATGTGGATTTGTTCTTTTCCATCCGTGTGAACAATAGAAGTAACTGAACTTTTTTGGTATGTTGGTATAAAGAGCTCGTTTTTTCGGTTGGTAATAAACTCCAATTCATCCGTTATAGTAATTGTATTTTGAATGGGTGATTCTAAATTAGCACTCAACAACTCTTCGGGAGGAACATCCATTTCCTGACAATTGCCCAAAGCATCTATGTTTGAAACCCACTGGCTGTACTGTTTTGTTTCAGTTTTCGTCTGAACTTCGAGTTTACTAATTATCAAGCAGTCGGCAGCTCTCGTAGCAGCTACATAACGTAAGCGTTCCCGCTCAGCGCGTTCGAATAAATTTTCTTTTTCTTGTAATCTATCCCAATCGAATGGTTCTGCGATAATTTTCGTCTGGAATTCATTTTCACGGATTCCCACTCGAAAGTAACCGATTGGTTCTGACGTTCCTCGTTCTATCACACAATCCGGCTCGAAGTCGTTCGGTTCGTGCGGGTCGGCAAGAAACACAATCGGCGCTTCAAGCCCTTTTGCTTTATGTAAGTTCATCACCCGTACCGCTTTGCCACGATTTGGAGATAATGTTATCGATTCAACTTCCACTGCTTCTTTTAATTCGATGATCGACTGAACTACTTCCGCAAATGAAGCGCCATGTGCCGTCTTATCGCGGGCAATAGTTAGTAGCTTCATCAATGCCCCACCTTTAAGCTTGCCCAAAGGTTTCATTGCCGTAAAAGGTAATAATCCTATTCTTTCTATTAATCGCGATAGAGCCGCTCCGGGTGGCAGTGTAGAAATATCATTGCGAAGAACTCGTAACAATTCGAAAGCATTCTTGATCGATTCTTCTACGGCGGTTGGAAGGGAGGATAGATAATTAAAATGTCCTTTCTGCAAAACTCGGAAGCGATAAAGTGCTTCATCTGAAATACCGCATAACGGGCCTTGCAAAAACGCTACCAAAGCGACTTGATCGTCCGGCTCAATTATCGCTTGTAACAATGGAATCAATTGTTCGAGTTCCTCGGAATCGGAAAAAGTATTGCTACCGCTTACTTCACAAGGAATCTGATATCTTTCTAATTCGTTAAGAAAAGTTGTGATATATTTTTTTTCCGAAACCAGCAGCAAAATGTCCTGCGGTTGTATGGTACTATTTTTTCGAATCCAGTTTGCAATTATTCGAGCGATTTTGTTTGCATCCGCTTTGCTTGACTCTTCTCTATTTTTTCTATTTGCCATCGTTGTAAGTGTGCGAACTCCGGTGGGAAAAAAAGAACTGTCGCGTATCGGAACCAATGGTACATTTGTCGCTTGATAAACAGATGTATCGGGTGCAAATATTTCCTCAAATTGTCCATTCACCCAACTACAGACTTCTTTATGCGACCGAAAATTGGTTTGTAAGATTTTTAATGCACCTCCCGATTGTAGCAACAATTCCTTTACTTGTTGGTAAATTCCGATATCTGCACGTCGAAATCGGTAAATCGATTGTTTGGGGTCACCAACGATAAATAAAGAACCCGGAACGATTTGAAGTTTTCTCCAATCTAGTTCGGTAACAGGTCTCCCGCACAAATAAAATAGTATTTCCGCCTGCAACGGATCCGTATCTTGAAATTCATCAACCAAAATAAAACGAAAGCGATTTTGAAAATCACTACGTACGGAAGGATTATGTTTCAACATCCGGCTGGTTAACACCAACAAATCCTGAAAATTGAGTTGTCCTGTATCTTTCCGAAATTGTTCAAGCCGTTTCAAAGCAGGGAGTAGGGTACGGATAATAATTGGATAACATTGTTGTCGCCATTGTTTGAGAATTGGTTGGATAGTGGTACTTAACAACTCATCGTATTTGCTTTTGGATGCCTTGGCGGATTCTTTTTCAAACCAAAATTTTTGAGTAACCTTGACATTTTTGTCAAACCCCATTATCCACTCTGCTATTTGAGCATCATCGCCAAAATCAGTTACTTGTTGTAGACGAATTTGTTTTTCACACAGAGCTTGTAATTTGTCAAATTCGTCATCCGCTAAGGAAGTGTCGTAGAGTTTCCGGGTTGTTTGTAAAAACTGGTCGAGTTCGAAAATTGCTTGTGTAAAATCGGGAACCGGACGTTCTTCCCACTGTAATTCGACTTCAGGATAAAGGGCAAGTTTGTCAAAGAAATCTCGTAACGTAACAAGTTTTACTCCGATTTTATTTAAAGATTGCAGTACTGAACGTCCGGAATTTGAAGTTTGTTCTAAGTATCGCTTCCAAAATTCGTCGCGAACAAATAAATCCCCAATGTCATCTAATTCGGTAAAGCCGAGGTCAATGCCTCCCTCTACAGGCCGTTCATGCAGTAATCGAGCACAAAACGAGTGTACAGTTCCAATAAATATGTGGTCAATGTTTTGAAGTGCATTATTCAACAATTGAGCTTTATCAGCAAGATTTTCTCTTTGTATTGCTTTTTCTAACCCAATTTGAAATTTCTGTCTAAGCTGGGCTGCGGCTTTTCGGGTAAAAGTGATTGCAGAGATGTCTTTGGTTTCGGCTTTACCTTCGCGAAGCAATGCAATCATCCGGTGAACCATGCATGTTGTTTTACCTGTACCTGCAGCTGCTTCAACCAATAGAGAACAGTCAAGTTCTTGCTCGATAGAATTGCGTACCGGTTGGTCGGGTATTGCGCTCGCAATTTGGTTGGTTGAGGTGTTTTCAGACACGGTTTTGCAATCTCGCTATCGGTAGTAAAACTGGAGGAGAGTTGGCAAGTTTTTCACCGGAAGCCGCACAAACCGTTTCGACGTCGCCACAGATCGAACAATACTCGCAAAACTTGCAATCACGCACGTCATTTGTTCTTAGAAATACCGACTGGTCGAGTATATCGCACAGATCGGTCAAAATGTCGTAAACCTGTTGCCGGTTTGTATCACTCAGTGGGAACGTAATCCACTTTCCCATCGATTTCTTCGATGGAAAGAAATACCCGGATTGCACCACTTGTCCGCTTCGGTTATTCTCACGTAATACAATTTCCAGCGCCAAAGCGTACAAACCATGTTGGAGTTGTCGTCCACGATTGTAAGCACTTGTCGAACTGTATGAGTAATCCGATCCCGACTTGTAGTCGACTATTTCGTATTCATTTTTGAATGAGCGCAACCTGTTAATGCGGTCGATAATTCCTTTCAATAAAACTGTCTTTTGGTTCGCAAGAAGTAAAGGTGCCGGCTGTATAGTGTCGAACTCGGCGGGTGCCGATTGTTTTGAGATGCCAAACGAGAATTCAAAAAACAACGGTTCGTACTTTTCAAATCGTTTTTCTTCACTATTTAAAAACAGTAAACAAGCATGAAGTAGTTGTTCTTGTGTATCGCTGATGAAGATGTCTACTGCTGGTGGATTGTGTGCAACTTCGCTGTCGATTTCAAATTCGACAATCGTTCGTATTGTTTCTAACTGCAATTCCCCCGGTGTAATTTTATTTTGGGTAATTTCCAACATCAGGTTGTGAAACGTTTTATGCAGTAACCCTCCATACTCAAGTGCATCAAGCCACTCAAGTGGATCGCGAGTCAATTCTTCCGTTGGTTCAATCTGCAAAACATATGTCAAAAAGTATGCGTATGCGCATTTTGATAATTGCGATAATCGTGTAGCCGATACCGCTTCGCCGGTAGTTCGCGGGTCGAGCGATGGATGCGCAAAGTTTAACCATCCGTCAAAAGGTGTTAAGTCTATCCGCAACCTTGAATTGTGTGCAATTTCACCTTCGCGTAACAATGGATAATTCTGGAAAATTGTTTCCCGGAACAATGGCCCAAATTCAATCGCTTGCCTTAAGTATTGCTCTGCATGCGAAGTGGAAATATGTTCGTTGTCTGTATATCCTATCGGTTCACCAAACGTCTTTTCTAACGTTTCGAAATCGCTTTCAGGAAGATGTTGGTTTGTACGGTAAAGTTTCAGGAGTTTTGTCGCAGGATAGATTTCACGGTTTTCGAGTAAGTCAAAACACGAATAACTTAATGTCAAGTTCCTTCGAATCCGGGCGATGCAATTATCCAAATCGCGCTCGGTATCTACACCATAATTGGTTCTCAATTTCAGCGGAATTTCCGGTTTTCCTTCGTTAATTTGAATACGTTCCGGGTCGAGTAAAATTGGGTCGAGATTACCGCTCCCCGGAAAACGACCTTCATCCATTCCGATTAGAAAAGTATATTTGCGTCCGGAATACCCACCCGAACGAAAATGGGCGACATGCAGTTTTCCCGGTTTCGGTAACTCCGCTCCCCAGTGCAGTTCGTTAATCGTATCAAGGATTTCTGCGATAGCATCGCTTGCGCGAATTGACAATTCCGGCGTTTCGATAATTTGATTGAGTAAGCGGAATAAAATTTCTTCTGACTGTTTATCTGATTCAGAAATTGTCCGTGTAAATTGGGTTAAAAA
>CAZPUW010000070.1:0-10120 GCA_964589795.1 uncultured bacterium | reverse complement strand
TTATCGTTACCGATTATTTGCACGACCGCTCGCAATTTGCAGATGGTTTCGCCGCGAACAAGTACCGCGCTGTCCTTGCGATTGAACCGGGTTATGCGCGCGACATCACCGCCAACAAGGATGCCAGCTTTCAGGTGATTGTCGATGGGAGTGATGCCAATTCAGCGAATATTATCGCGAATGATATCAGCGCGGTTGCCCAGCAATTGAGCCGCGAACGAATCGAGCAACGCTTCGGGAAAAAAATGGATCCGCCGATAGAATTACGCACGCGGATTTGGTATAACGAGGAATTGAAAAGCGCAGTTTTTATCGTACCGGGTTTGGTTGCGTTGTTTCTTGTGATGGTGTGTGCGTTGCTCACGAGTGTCGCCATCACCCGCGAAAAAGAGTATGGCACGCTCGAGCAGATACTCACGACCCCTGTTCATCCCGTCGAAGTCATTATTGGCAAAGTATTGCCGTACCTCGCTATTGCAATATTGGACGCAACGCTCACCATTGCCATCGGACATTACTTTTTCTTAGTACCGATTCGAGGAAGCTTAATCGCATTATCGATCTATAGTTTACTATATCTCGTTATCGCACTCGCCATCGGTTTGGTAATCAGCGTCATGGTGCGCACCCAACAAGTTGCACTGATGATTGCACTCACCACCACATTATTACCGACACTATTACTTTCCGGTCTCGTTTTTCCCGTTTCCTCGATGCCGTTGCCGTTGCAAATGTTGTCCAAAGTCGTGCCCGCGTCGTGGTTCATTCCGATTGTTCGCGGAATAATGTTGCGCGGTGAAAACTGGTTTCCGCTCGATACCGCTGTATTGGTCGGGATGGCGGCGATATTGCTGACGTGGAGTGTACTCGGTTTCCGCAAAATTATCGGGAAAGGGGTATAAATGAGGCAACTGCTTTTCCTGCTGCGGAAAGAATTTCAGCAACTCCGGCGCGACCCCGCGATGTTACGCATTCTTTTCATGATGCCGATAATCCAATTGTTGGTTTTGTCGTACGCGATTAATACCGACTTGAAACAGATGCGCACTGTCGTTGTCGATTTGGATCATACGCAAGAGAGTTCAAAGTTTATCACGCAATTTTTCGCGACTGATTATTTCAAGCGGGTCTATCCCGGAACAACCACGTTCGCGGATGCAACCCACCGCATCGAAAGCACGCAAACCGATTTGATTGTGACGATACCGCGCGGATTTGCGACTGACCATTTGAAAAATGCGCAAATCGGTCTGACGGTCGATGGACAAAACTCGAATGTCGCCGGGTTGGGGAGTGGGTATGCGGCGCGGGCGATTGCGGAAATCAACCAATCGACGTTAGAGGACTGGAAACGGCAGGGACGGTTGCCGGAAGGGGTGGATATCCGCATCAATCCGGTTGTCCGGTTTTGGTACAATCCTGAATTGGAGATACGTCACTTCATGGTTCCCGGCATCGCTGTATTGTTGGTTACGCTTATTTCCGGCATGTTGTCGGGAATCGCTATCGTGAAAGAAAAAGAAATCGGCACTATCGAATTACTGCTCGTCGCACCGCTGGAGCGGTGGCAACTCGTGGCAGGAAAACTGTTACCGTTCTTCATTCTCTCGTTCATCGTAATCACGTTCGCTTTGGCGGTCGGCATGTTGTGGTTCGGCGTTCCATTCACCGGTTCACCGTTGACGCTCGGACTGGGGCTCGCGTTTTATCTGTTGGTGACACTGTCGATTGGGTTGTTTGTCTCGACGGTCTCATCGACGCAGATGCAGGCGATGTTTTCGATTTGGTTCTTTATGATGTTTGCGATTATGACGAGCGGTTTCTTCTTCCCGGTGGAGAATATGCCGCAGTGGTTGCAATACCTCACATTACTGAATCCGATGCGCTACATGATGGAGATTATGCGGTGCGTGTTATTGAAGGGTTCATCCGTACTCGACTTGAGAAGCCAATTTCTTTCATTGGCGGGATTGGGAATTGCGATGTTCACACTCGCGGTGAACCGCTTCCAAAGGCAGTTAGGGTAAAAAATAAGTTACCAAACAAATTCATTTTGCAAACCCAACAATCTGTTGTAAATTTTCATTATGAGCAAACTCACAAGATTAGTCATCAAGGGGTACAAGTCACTCGAGAATATTGACATTACCCTTGGTAATGTGAACATTCTTATCGGCCCAAATGGAGCCGGGAAGAGCAACCTCGTTCATTTTTTTAGATTTTTGAAAGCTCATATAATGAAAGAGAGCTTATCTTCATTTATGGCACAAGAGGGAGGTGCAGACAGTTTATTATTTTTTGGATCCAAGGAAACCGAAAAAATCTTGATAGAATGCTTTTTTGACAAATTTGGGTATGAACTTCAATTTATGCCCGCTATAAATGATGTGCTATTAGCTGAGATAAAACCAATTAAAATTGTTGGGGCAGAAAATGCAATTTATAGTAAAAATGAATTGCGAGATAATGAAGATTCCAACTTATTAGATAAGACAATTGAATCGAACTTAAACGAAGAAGAAACGAATCACCAAATAGGTAAACGGATTTACAATACAATTGAAAATTGGCGTGTTTACCATTTTCACGATACAAGCAACACAGCGAAAGTTAAGAAGCCATGTGTTCTGAATGACAATATCTATCTACGTTCTGATGCGTCAAATCTTGCGGCTTTTTTATACAGATTAAAGAACGGAGATAATGGCAATTCGATAAAAAATTACGAGTTAATTCGTGACACTGTACGTTTAGCCGCACCGTTCTTTGACGATTTTATTCTGCGCATTGATCCCCTGAGTAAGCACGAGCAGATTAATTTAGAGTGGAAAGCGAAAGACACAGATTTTCCATTTCGCGCTTGGCATCTATCCGATGGTACGCTTCGCTTTATGTGTTTGGCGACGTTGTTTCTACAACCGGATTTACCCTCTGCAATCATAATTGATGAACCAGAACTCGGCTTACACCCTTATGCGATTTATTTATTAGCTTCGATGATAAAGAGCGCGGCAACTAAAACACAAGTGATTGTTGCAACCCAATCTGTCACATTACTAAATCAATTTCAGCCGGATGACGTATTGGTTGTGGATCATGACGGAAGAGCTACGCAAATCCGCAAACTAACGGTTGAGGAATTATCGGAATGGGTCGGTGAATATTCCCTCGGCGAGCTGTGGGAAAAAAATATCTTTGGTGGACGACCCTAATGCAAAAGATTCTTGTTTTAGTCGAGGGTCAAACCGAAGAGCAATACGTAAAACAATGTTTGAATCCTTTTTTCGAAACACTTGGAAAAAAGATAATTCCAAAAATCGTAATGACGAAAGAAAATTTGCAAGGGGCCAATTACAAAGGTGGCACTGTACCATTTACAAATTTCGCAAGTCAAATAAGAAATCTATTACACGATTCGAGTTCTTCCTGCGTAACGATGATGTTTGATTATTATGGCCTACCCGCCGATTATCCCGGTAGAGACAAACCACAGGGAAATGATTGTTTCGAGCGGGTTCAATTTGTTGAACAGGAAATTGCCAATTCGATAGGTCATAGGAAATTTCTACCGTTTCTTGCCCTCCACGAGTTCGAAGGAATTTTATTCTCAGACGCAGATGAGCTGTATTCATCACTTCCAATAGCATTGCGACCTAATCCTTTCCGTGTGATTCGGGAACAATTTGCAACCCCGGAAGAAATAAACGATAATCCTACGACTCGTCCAAGTGCCCGAATTCTTAACTATGTTAAGGGTTATCAAAAACCGTTACATGGGTCTATTATTAGTTCAAGAATTGGTATCGACGTTTGTCGAAGGGAGTGCCCGCACTTCAATCGGTGGATTGAACGTCTAATTGCAGTGTAGTGATTGAACCGTCGTATTTTATCTTCTCAAATTTCAAAAATCCAAACCATCTTCACACACAAACTTCATATTTCCGGTTATACTGTCTATTGTGCTATCACAGTATTTCCGGCACGCCGTCTATCACCTCGTCATTCGTTAATCTCTCATAGGAGACTCTGATGCTACGATTCTCTCGTATATTATCTCTCATGTTCATCGCCATTTTGTTTTCAATTATCGCTTCCTGTTCGCAAAGCCCTACCGGCCCGGTTTCGTCGTCTTCGGACTACTCCACCCTGAAGGGTGGCGCTTCCATCGAGACAGTATCGGTATTCGAGAATTTTGAGACCGGAAGTAAAACCGCGTATGCCGCCGCTGATGTAACGCTCGGTACCGGTGTATGGAATCTCAATGATGCACTGCTCGGTACATCCACTAGCGACCGGAAAAATGGTTCGCAAAGCGTTCGCGCCCGCAACAGCGCACATGTCACAATGAAATTCGACCGTACCGACGGCGCGGGTGTTGTAACGATACTTCATGCGCTGTATGGTTCCGACGCAAGTTCCACGTGGCAGTTGTGGTACTCGACCAACAGCGGAACCAGTTGGACACAAACCGGTTCCACCGTTACCACGTCTTCCACCACGTTACAAACAGCTTCGTTTACCGTGAATGTTTCCGGTACAATCCGGTTCGAAATTCGCAAAACCGATGGTTCGGCGAACCGCATCAATTTCGATGATTTCACCATCAACAGCTATGGCAGCGGCGGTGGTGGTGGAAGCGGTGGTGGAAAAACCTACAACAGCGAACATTTGGTATTGGGAAATGCTTCCAATGCCGATACCACCGTTGCGACGCCCGACAACTACCTAATGTTGAAAACTCAGTATGTCGTTTGTTATAATCGCACGAAGGGTGAGCCAAATTGGGTGGCGTGGCACCTTGACAATACTTGGTTGGGCAGTACCGCCCGTCAAGACGATTTTCGCGCCGACGCAACACTGCCGGGCGGGTGGTATCAGGTGGGTGCGAATGATTACAGCGGTAGTGGTTACGACCGCGGACACCACTGCCCGTCAGCAGACCGTACCAATTCCGTTGCAAGCAATCAGGCAACGTTCCTGATGACGAATATGATTCCGCAAAGCGCCCACAACAACGAGGGCCCGTGGGCGAATTTAGAGGATTATACCCGGTCATTGGTGACTTCTTCGGGCGATGAATGTTACATTTATATGGGTAGCTACGGTTCGCAGGGTACGCTTGCCAGTGGACATGTCACCATCCCGGCGTATACGTGGAAAGTGATTGTGGTGCTTCCCGCGGGAAGTAATGATCTTAGCCGCGTGACAACTTCTACCCGCGTGATTGCAGTGGTTATGCCGAACAACGACAGCCAAATCAGCCAATCCGCCGATTGGCGGAATTATCGCGTTACGACCGACTACATTGAATCGATGACCGGATTGGATATTATGTCCGCAGTACCGGCGAGCATACAGCAAGTAATCGAGGCCCGCATCGATACGCTTTAAATTTGTTTGTGGGGAAATGAAAAGGCGGGATGTGGTGTCCCGCCTCTTTTGTTTCATTCTTTTTGTCTATTACCCTCTTCACATCCGCCATACCTTGTTCTCTTCTTTGATTCGTACCGACAACATGATTGCATTCAATACCGAAAATACGATAGCCGTTATATACAGATGGAATATCATCGGTATCACCGCAATCTCACCGATGACAATGATGTAATTCGGATGTTTAACCACCCGATAGAGGCCGGTGTGGACAGCAGGTGAATTAGGAATCCGCAGAATTTTCGTGTTCCAGTACTTTCCGAGTGAGGAGATAATCCAAATTTTGATGAAAAGCAGGAGCACATATAGGAACAGAAATTTAGGACTGAACGAGTCGGTGTTTCTCCGAAAACAGTACTCAACAATCAATGATGCGATAAAAGCGGTATGAAGAAGTACGATATAGGAGTAGTGGCGATGTCCATACTCTATTGCGCCATTTGCGCGGAGCCAACGCTCATTATGCTTCGAATGGTATAACTCGCCAAAGCGCAGCGCAATAAGAAATCCGACGAAAATCGTAAATGCCATGCTTCAATTATTATTCATCGACAACAGCACCATTTCCGTGGAAAAGCCGGGTCCCATTGCGAGCATCAATCCGTATCCATCGGTAAACCCTTCCCGCAGATATTTCTCCAACACATACAACACGGTGCCGCTCGACATATTACCGTAATCGCGAATCGTTTCGCGCGAGTTTTTCAGAAAGTCACCGTCGACCGGTAACGCTTCCTCGTACGCGGTAAGGACTTTTTTCCCGCCGGGATGAAAAATAAAATTTTTGATGTCGGTTAGTTTCAAATTTTGCTTAGTGAGAAACTCCTCGATATCACCCAAGATATTGGCATGGATGAATGAGGGGATGTCCCGCGAGAAAATCACTTTGAAACCACTATCCAAAAATTCCCACCCCATTATATCGAGTGAATCATAATAGAGTTTACTGCTCGATGCCGCGATAGCGACCCGCTTGGAACGAGTGTGGTTTTCCCCCATGACTATGCAGGCGGCAATGCCATCGGAAAAAAGCGACGAAGCGATGAAATTACTTTTACTGAAATCATTCTTGAGGAATGTCAATGAGCACAATTCTATGGCGACCAATAGCACGACGGCATCAGGATTGCTTTTCGCCACCATATTCGCTTTCGCTACCCCCGACACCCCGCCGCCGCACCCCAAGCCCCATACCGGGATTCGATTGATATGCGGGTTGAGTTTCATTTGGTTGATAATCAGCGCATCCAAACTTGGTGTAGCGAGTCCGGTGGTCGAAATAAAAATCAGGTCGGTGATGTCCGCTTTTTGGATTTCCGCCGACGCGAGACATTTTTCGACTGCTTGAACGGAATACTCCAGTGCGATTTTGATGTAATCCGTGTTTTGCACCTGAAAAGATTTTGGCGTGGCATAGTAACTAAGTGGTTTGCAGAAATTACGGTTTTTGATTTCGGCATTATCGAATGCATCGAGAAACCGTTCCACCTGCGGAAAAGAGGGGGAGAACATTTCCCGGACGTGTTGTTTCACTTCTTGTTGATTGGTCTTGTGGGGGAGATCAATTTTCGAGACGGCGGCAATATTTGGCATTTCGCGAATCCAATACGTTATATATGAGTAATACGTACGGATGTACGAGAGTAGGTATTCATTTAGATTTCGCGGTGTATCACTTTATTTCATAAGCAGTATTTTCCGGGTAGCGGTATAACTACCGACTTCCATCCGGCAGAAATACACTCCGCTCGCAAAACGTTCCGCATTCCATATCACCGAATGATTCCCCGCCACCATCGCTTGACCGGAAAGCAGTGTCGTCACTTTCTGTCCAAGGGCATCATAGATAGTGAGATGGACGAGTGAACGATTCGGAAGTGAAAATGAGATTGTTGTGGATGGGTTGAATGGATTGGGATAATTAACAATACCGGAAAATACCGGAAGAAGGTTCGTTGACTTACGAACAGAAACGACAGATTGATCGGTTTTAAATAAATCACAATTATTTGTCATTAGAAACAGGTAACCATTCGAATCTACTACCATCGTGTAAGCATAAGCGTAAGACATTTGTTGTGTTATGAGTGGAGTAAATGTCTCACCGGCATCCGTCGATTTATAAATCGCGATATTGCTAACACTGCTACTATCAGAACTCAACGTACCAAAATAGATGTTATTGTACCGGTCTTTGATTATCGCTGCAACACTTGGTAATCGTTGGATTGTGTTCCATGTTCTCCCGAAATCAGTGGATTTCGCGATGCTGTCATTAAACGCAAAAAATACATTGCCATTTTCGTCGGCGACTCCACCCGTAATCGCCCGTGTATGTAACGTATCGAATAACGTCCAGGTATCGCCGCGATTCGTCGAACCATAAACAAACGAAAGGTTATTACTCAAAATGGAAAGGACGCCGATGTGAGGTACTTCGACAAAAATCGGGCTGTTGGTAGGTCGAGTGAAACCTTGAATAATGACATTGCTCCATGTATTGCCATTATCGGTGGAGCGACGCCTCACACCGGTCAGATATGTAGTGTGATCAGGTGCTATACGACCACCGGAGATAAATATAGTACCATCGTTTAACGTAGCGATATGCTCTATATTCGTTAAGTTGGTATCGTAAAAACTTAATGTCCAAGTTTGACCCAAATCGGTTGATCGAAATAGACAATTTTTAATATAACCATACTGATCATAACCGGAATCAGCACTAAGAAATAATCCACCTTGTTGTGTATAAGTTAATTCATACCCATTCCGGTAAACGCAAGAAGGAAGGGTATTGTTTTGGCCATTTACTATAAAAAAACCAGAAATATATGCTGCAAGCCCGAGCTGATTGCTGGACAAAAGAGCCAATGCTTGACCACACCATTGATCTTGTTCCCCAAACCCCGTTAACGTTTGTACCCATGAGTTATTCATTTCATCATAAAATGCCGTGACTGGTCCACCAACGAGTAAACGACCGGAGTTGGTAACAAAAGTTGTGTTGCAAAAAAACGGGAAGTTGGTGGGACGCGACCAATGGCTGCCGCTATCGTTCGATTCTAATAAGCCATCAAAATTGTAAATTTCACCAAAAGACGCACAATAAAAACGGTTTTGATAAACACTTGCATTTCCAACAAAAAAAGAGAAAGGAATTCTAACTGTATCGCTTCTTGTCCAGTGCCTGCCGGTGTCAACGCTTGAATAAGTAAAGATCGCTTCATCCGGGTATTGGCCTTCTTCGCCAGAAATGATTATTCGGTGTTGACTGAAGGCTTTGATGGAATTTGGAAAATGTACCTGTGAGGCGCAGGCAGTCCAAGTTAGACCAGTATTGGTAGAATAAAATATTCCATCGGTTGTGCATAGGTAAACGAGGCCTTCATCATCTTTCGTCGTACCCCATTCCCATGTTCCAGTCACGGGCAAGGATGTCCAATGTGTCCCATTATCGGTGGAGCGAAATAGAAGTGTGTCAGTAAACGCGTCGGTTGCCGGTTGATTACTTAATAAAATCGTACCATTATTGAATGTAATCAAGTCATGGATTCTTCGATACGATGTATTAGAAAATGTCAATCGCGTTTCCCAGGTTACTCCCCCATCTGTCGATTGCACTATTCGGTAATTCCCTCCGATCACTGACGGTTGAGTGCATCCGGCAATGATTGTATCCTCGGCAGGTGCTGATAGTGCCACCACTGAATAATCCGGTAACCCGCCTAAACTCCAGGTTTGACCATCATCGGTGGAGATACGTAACCCGGAAAGAGTGCCCGCATAAATCACACCGCTGGGAGATTGCGCAAAGACCTGAGTCCGACCTGACGCAGGACCATTCCAATTGGTCAGAGTGGGTTGTCCCCAGCCAACTGGGGATAAGAATACAGTGAGGCAAATTAAGAAGATAATTTTGTAGAATCGTTTCATCATGTAGCACCAAATCTCTAAGTACGAACAATATACCGTAAACTACAAACAAATCGTGTTAATTCACAACCGAATTTAGCAAACATAAAAAAACAGCGGACTCAATCGAACCCGCCGTCTCTACTCGAAACGAAAATAGTATTTACTTCACCAATGCAATTTTCCGTACTGCATTGATATTCGCTCCCACCGCCTGCACGAAATACACGCCGGTGGCAATGCGAGCGCCATCGAATGTGAACGAGCTGGTTCCCGCCGGGAGAATACCGCGATGCAGTTCCGTTACTTCGCGTCCGCTGATATCGAATACCGTAAGTCGGACATCCGATGACCGCAACAGATTTACCGTTATCCGTGTCGTCGGGTTGAATGGATTCGGATACGCACTCAACAACGAGAACGAAAGTGGTTGCACATTGCGAACCGGGGGTTCGTTCACCGCAAGGTCTTCCGAAGGATAGGGAAGATTGCCGGGGCTAATCCAACTGCGAATCTCTCCACCCGAATGTGTCAAAGTGTGAATATTGATGTAAGCCGAATCATTCATAATCCAACCCGCCTGTTGAGCGGTGATATTGTGAATGATATTGTATTTCGGTTCCGTACCGACGAGCGAGTTAAGCGGAATAATGACACCGCCATTCGTTCCCGGTGCCGCCGGTGCGTGAATGTGCGCCGCCGTTTCACCCGTTATCGGGCCGCCGTACGGCTCAACCAAATATTCCATCGTCGAGTCACCCGCACCCATCAC
>CAZPUW010000069.1:0-10170 GCA_964589795.1 uncultured bacterium | reverse complement strand
ACAATTTTCGCACCAATACGAGTCAATTTTTCCTCCATCTGTTCATAACCACGATCCAGATGATATATCCGTGAGAGAATTGTAGTACCGGCAGCCGCCAATCCGCCTAACACCAAACTTGACGAAGCCCTGATGTCGGTGGACATGACCGGAGCACCCTTTAATTTACACTTGCCGGTTACATGGGCGACATTGTTATCGACTCGGATTTCCGCACCTAACCGTCTGAGTTCCGCAATGTGGGTAAAACGGTCAAGATACACTGTTTCCGTGACGACGCTGTCACCGTCCGCTTGTGTCATTAAGGCAATCCATTGTGCTTGTAAATCAGTTGGAAAACCGGGATATGGGGAAGTCTTCATATCGACAGGTTGAAGTTTACGACTTCCTTTTACCTGAATCAAATTTCCGTTTGAAATAACAATTTCGCAGCCAGCTTCACGCAATTTGTCGAAGACTATATGTACATGCTCAGGGATGACATTTTCAAATAAAACATTATCCCCAACCATTGCCGCGGCAATCATATATGTACCTAACTCGATTCGGTCAGGAATAATTCTCATATTGACCGGATGGAGTGATTTCACACCGTGGACAATTATACGCGGCTGGCCAATGCCTTCGATGTGCGCACCCATCAACTCAAGCATTTCGCACAATTGGACTATTTCGGGTTCTCGTGAACAATTCTCCAATATGGTCGTGCCCTCGGCGAGTACACTTGCCATCAAAACATTTCCGGTAGCACCTACCGAAGATAATTCAAAAATTATCTCATTCCCTTTTAGTCGATTGCATTTCGCGACAACATATCCGGCATCAATTTCTATCTGTGCGCCTAATTTGGTTAGTGCTTTGAGATGCTGGTCGACAGGGCGGGGACCCCATGCACAACCACCGGGAAGCGATACGCGCGCCTCACCATAACGGGCAAGTAACGGCCCGAGGACATAAAAGGAAGCCCGCATCGTACGAACGAGTTCATAAGGGGCTTCCCGTGTTTTACTGGGTTCGACAGTTAAGGTTAAATCGTTCCCGTTTAGCGTTCCGGTGGCACCTAAGTCAGTCAACAGTTTTAACATCGTGCGGGTATCACGCAGATTGGGGACATTTGTAAAATGATAGACGCCATCAGCTAACAATGCAGCCGAAAGCAATGGCAAAACGGCATTTTTCGCACCGGATATCGGTACTACACCTTTGAGTCGTCGTTCACCGTCAATTACAAATCGATCCATAGAAAACTCTGTCTTTTGTGCAAATTGAATTGAAAGAATTCTTTTTAAATATCCGGGGTAGGGTACAACTATCAACCCAAAGCATTGGGTTTATACAAAATAATAACAGAAGGTGCAATTGTAACAAAAGAAAGTAGATTCAAATCTGAGCTTCAGTCAACAATTCCCGTGCGCCCGTAACTGCGCCCTTTCCAATTTCGATTCCACCAAGCATTGCGGCTAAAGTTGAAACGCGTTCATTTTCATCGAGTACTTTAGCCGAAATGCGTGTATGTCCACCAATAGTTTGTTTCTCAATTCCGATATGACGATGTGCCGCCGCAGCTACTTGAGGAAGATGAGTCACCATCACAACCGGACGTCGTTTCCCAATTTTTCTCAGACATTTACCTACTGAGGAGGCAATCCTTCCCGAAACTCCGCGGTCTACTTCATCCATAATCAAAGTAATCGACTCGCCGCCATTTCCTGCATTTAACAGTGCGAGCTCCAATCGTGCCAGTTCCCCACCCGATATAACCAACCCAAGCTCTCTGGGAGGGATATCCTTATTCGCAGAAAACAAAATATGAACATCATCAAGCCCATCTTCGGATGGTTGAGTTTTTACCATCCATTGAGTACTTAAAGTCGGATGAGTTATGCCCAGTTCGGGCAAAATCGCCAACGATTTAGTACAGAGATCTTTCGCCGCAGATTTGCGTTTTTCCGAAAGTTTACTAGCAATTACTTGATACTCTGCCATTGCTTTATTTGTTTCTTTTTCGGTTGCGGCAATCGCTTCGTCTAATGATTCATATTGCAAGTTATTTTGCTGGAGATCATGTAACCGCGCAGGCATGTCTTCGGAACTAATTCGCCATTTTCGTTCACAATCGGCGATTGCTTGTAATCTTTGTTCGATTGCCTCAAGACGATTGGAGTCATCATGGAGATGGGTATGTATATGTTCTATTTCACGGGCAATCTCGTGAGTTGTAATCATTTGTTCTTCGAGCTTTGCAACGAATCCAGACAATTTTTCATCCCACTTAGTTGCGTTTCGTGCAGTATTGATGGCAGTTTTTAATACATGATTAACTGAACCACTGTCGCCTTCAAGTGCTTCCAACAATGAACCATATGCAAGCACTACGGCTTCGATGTTCAGTAATTTTTCGCGCTCGGATTTTAATGATTCGCGTTGTCCCGTCTCATATCCCAATGCGAGCAAATCACGGTATTCATCTTTCGCCCACTCCCAATCGGAACGCTCGCTTTTGCTGCGTTCAATTAAAAGTGCCAATTTGTCTGACGAATTTTTCCAAGTACCGTAAGCTGCTATGACGTTTTGTAGAAGCTCATCATGGTTTGCGTAAATGTCAATAAAATTTAGCTGGCGAATGGGATTGCGCAACGCACCGACATCTTCCTGCAGGGAAAATCTCAATAATAAATCGGTCGCTTCTCCCAGTATGGAATTGGATACGGGGCTATCGTTGATGAATGCACGGGAACGGCCTTCACTACGGAACTCACGCCGTAGTATCCACTCCGTTGCGGTTTCTTCGGTGAGCGCTGCTAACTTTGCATTTATTTGGTTCGTGGGTTGAAAACTTGCCTCGATGAATCCTTTTTCGGCGCCAGCCCTTAGCTCGGACCCATTCGACTTGCGCCCGGTTAATAGAGTTAATGCTCTCACGATCATCGATTTACCTGCCCCTGATTCACCGGTAATGGCGACAAAGCCGCCATTCACCTCGATATCAAGTTCATCGATCAGGAACAAATTTGTAATACGGAAAGATGTGAGCATAGTTGTTTAGGGTGTTATAACTGCGACTTTACCACGAGAAACTTTTCCATCCGGTGTACTTACAATCAGATAGTAAACACCGGATGCGACCCGTTGACCGGCTTGATTTCGACCGTCCCAACCGGTACCGGCTGCATCGAGAAACGAAAGTCTGCGAACCAATAGACCTGAGGGGGTAAATACTCTGATGTCGGCATTCGTAACCAATCCGCTTTCACCAAATTTCATCAGTGAAGAACCATCATTTATAAACGGATTCGGTGCCGGTGTAATTGCACCGAGCTGGGTACCGGTTGTACGGAATGGTGTAGAAAGTATTGCAATACCGCTTTCATTCACTATAAACAATTCACCCGTCGAGGGAAGAAATTGTAGATTGCCAATAGAATTTGATGCGAGCCCCGAAGGTGAATTGGGGGTGGCGTTGTGAAATATTGTAACCCAGTTTTGTCCGTCCGCCGATAACAACGCAAGTCCGTTGGTTGTACCGACCCATAACTGGCCCGTTGCGTCTGCCGCTATTGATGTGACGCTCGAAGCTGGAATTGGAAGTTGTAACGGATAAAAAGTCGTTCCGGGAAGTGATTCCCCTACATGACCATAATACAGCGCACCAGACATATCAAGATACAATGTTCCGTCCGCACCAAATGCCATCGACTGTACTGATAAATCCGCGGGCAAACCGGATTCTGCGCCGAAGGTGTGAACATTATCATCTGCTAAGTTTTCAATAGTACCGTTGAAATCGTAAACGGTTAATCGTTGCGAAAAACCGGAAGCCGCTAACCATACCCTATCCCATGCATCGACTACAATATGGTTTGAATAAACAATGTTCATCGCAGAATTGGTTGCAACACCGACGTGTGTCCATACTCCGTTTTCCCAACCGGGTCGGACTCCCGCGCCATCGGGTAAAACAATCATCGATTTGGACAGATCAGTAGCTTCTACATTTAGCATTACTATTCTACCGGTAGAAAGTATAGCGATAGCGGGTACTGTCGATTCATCAGTACCGGGGCGGTTACTCAAATGTCCACCGGTAGCCGCTGTGTGATCAAAGAATTGCATGGAGTCAGGATAGAAGATACCGATACCACCACCTAATGAACCTACCCACAAATTATTGTTTGCGTCAGGAACGATCGTCAGTGGGTCTTCTTTAAAAAATCCTTCTTTTCCAACTTCATTATACCGAGTCCGAAATGTCCATTTACCATTAATTAGTTCGTTCACTCCACGGGTACGATAACCTCCACATATAATTGCTAAAGTACCATCAGTTCGTCGTGTCCCACCGAATAATGTTGGATAAATCGGGGTGTTAGCATAATCCAACGTCCAAAGGTGAGTATATATGTCGAACGTTTCATAACGATTTAACAAATTATCCGTACTTGTATCCTGCTCGATAAAGTAGGAAAAAATCTTCGAGGGAGTGGAGACAAAAAATGGGTAATAATTTTCTATGCCTAATTGTTGACCATCGTATACTTTTCGGATTCCAAATCCGGTACCGCCAGCCATTATCAGTGTATCATTTAATACACCGAGTTGGTGCGTCCAATCGCTTCTTATTCTGATCGGATTCGTTCCTGCGAAATAGTAACAACCACCCGAATTTGCTGCGAATGTAGTATCATGTAAACTGACGAGATGGTAGGTTTCATCTGAAGTGAACCCAACAATTTTATGCCAACTCAACGGCGATAACAAAAGCGGATCGTTCCAAAGACCATATACCAATCCATGTTGCGTACATACCCAAAGCGTATCACGAATTAGACTAACGTCATAGATTACCGGGTTGATACCAATATCACCAAAATTCCGGTAAGTTTCTTTTACGACCCATTGTTGTAAACTGGAATTATAATTCATCCGCGTGAGGCCGACGTTTGTTGAAATCAACAATTCGCCATTTGCCTCACGTACGAGCTGGATGTCAGTGACTGTGATATCATTTCGGAATGGACTGAACGATTCTCCAGTCATCGTTCTGGGATAGAGTCTCGCGATTGAACCATCTGAACACCCCACCCAGATTCCACCATTTGCCGACAGCTCTATCGCTGTAATCGTATTGGAAGTGAGTATTCCTTCTGAGACCGTCCACATTCGGTCTCCAGTTGGAGTACGCATCAGCATACCCCCCGGGGTTGCTACATATAGAGTATCGTTTGAAGCTGCAAAAGGACAGTTTTGATACAACATCGTAACATTAAAGAAGGGTATATTACCGGACGTTACACTTTTCCATGAAAACGCCTCGGCGATTGATGCAAAAACAAGCAAGATTATCAGCGGAAACATCAAAATCTTCTCTCCGTGGATTTGCATAATGTTGTGCTTTCTTGGGTTCGGAGTCAAGTTGAATCTGGATTGCTTAATTGGACAGAAACATAAGTTTCTATCCAATTACGCGGGCATTGTAGAATTAGTTTCCTAAATTCGATCTACTTTGTATTACAACTTGCGATACAAATCGCTTAGTTCCAATGCGGAAAGGGCAGCGTCCCAACCCCGGTTGCCCGATTTTGTTCCCGCGCGATCCACCGCCTGATCAATGGTATCGGTCGTAATAATACCATACACAACTGGAATCGGGCTATGCAATCCAACCTGCGCAACCCCTTTTGAGACTTCCGCCGCGACAAAATCAAAGTGCGGGGTATCGCCTCGAATTACAGCACCAAGGCAAATTACGGCGTCGGGCATCTTTTTCCGGTTGATAATCTTGGCCGCTACCGCAGGTATTTCCCATGCACCCGGCACTCGGACAAGTTCTATCTGTTTTTCGGTAACACCGTGCCGCAACAAACAGTCGTATGACCCCTCGATAAGTTTGCCGACAATGAAATCGTTGAAACGCGATGCGATAATAGTGAATGATTTACCCGCACCTTCATATCCACCTTGGACGATGTTGGTAGCGTTTGGTTGATGGTTTTCACTCATGTTCGTTATTTCTCCTCATTGAGAATTAAATGCCCCAGCTCATCGCGTTTCGTGCGAAGATATGTGAGGTTGTTCATGTTGGGTGCGATTTCAATCGGCACCCGTTCGACTATTTCCAGCCCATGACCACGGAGACCGATAATTTTACGCGGATTGTTCGTCATCAGCCGGATTTTCTTTATCCCAAGGTCGGTAAGAATTTGTGCACCGATACCATAATCGCGCAGGTCATCGGCGAAGCCAAGAATCCGGTTCGCTTCGACGGTATCGTGTCCTTCTTCCTGTAATTTATATGCCTTCAGTTTCGCACTTAAACCAATACCGCGCCCTTCCTGACGCATGTATAGTAATACACCGCGTCCTTCCCGCTCGATTTTTATCAGCGCCGCTTCCAACTGCGGGCCGCAGTCGCACCGTGCGGAACCAAACACGTCACCCGTAAGGCATTCGCTGTGTACCCGCACTAATACCGGTTCGTCGGTATCGCCGTTGCCCTTTACAATCGCGACATGATCCTTTTTGTCGAGTAAAGAGACAAAATGGATTAATTTAAAATCACCGAATTTATTCGGAAATTTCACTTCGACTTCACGATGTATCAACTTTTCGGTACGGCGGCGATATTCAATCAAATCCGCTACACTAATAATCTTCAAGTCGAATTTCTTGGCAATTTCGAGCAACTGAGGGAGACGCGCCATCATTCCATCTTCGGCAAGTATTTCGCAAAGGACACCGGTTGGATGGAAACCGGCGATTCGTGACAAATCAACTGCAGCTTCGGTATGCCCAGCCCGTTCTAATACCCCACCCTCGACAGCACGGAGCGGAAAGATATGACCCGGTCGGCCAAATTCGTCCGGTTTCGATTCTCTACTTGCCAGCGCAAGCACGGTTTTAGAGCGTTCGAATGCGGAAATACCTGTCGTACAGCCCGGTAGGTAATCCACGGAAACTGTAAATGGTGTACCGTGAAAAGAAGAGTTGTTACTCGGGTCAACCATGTAGTCGAGGCCCAACCGCTTCGCCCAATCCTGCTGCATCGGGACACATATCAGTCCGCGACCGTTCTTCGAAAAGAAATTGATGACTTCCGGTGACGCATTTTCTGCGGCAGTGATAAAATCGCCTTCATTTTCCCGATTTTCATCATCCACCACAATCACAAAGTGCCCTGCTTGTAATTCATGGACTGCGTCTTCAATTGTGTCTAACATATTTATTACTCCCGGCGCAAATCGCTATCGCGACCGTTCCGCCAATAAACGCTCGATGTATTTTGCAAACACATCGACTTCAAAATTGATTTTTGTACCCACCCGCCACGACCCGGCGGTAGTATGTTCCAATGTGTGTGGTATTAAGTCAACCGCACATTCTTCATTGCGTTGTTTTGCAATTGTCAAACTTATTCCCGCTAACGTAATCGAACCTTTTTCTACAACGTAACGGGTAAATTTGGTCGGTAGTTTCAACCAGACTTCTTTTGAATCTCCTCGACGAACAATGCGGCTAACTTGTGCGAGGCCATCCACATGCCCCTGCACGACATGGCCGTCGAATCGGTCGCTTAACATCATTCCCCGTTCAAGGTTTACTTTGTCATTCGATTTTAACTCGCCAAACTTTGTTCGCTCCAACGTCTCCGGGATAGCCACAACTGTAAAGGATTCGTTGTCACAACCAATTACGGTTTGACAAACGCCGTCGATGGAAACCGACTGGTCGATTTTCAATTCACTTGCAAACTTAGCATTAACCGTGAGTCGTAACGAACCGGAGGAATGCTCTGAACGCTTGATAGTACCGATTGATTCGATTAAACCGGTGAACATGTTTCGTGAACCTTCATCCCACGTTCGGGTTAGATAATACGAGATAACAATTCAATAAATTCACATAATCGATGCGCATATCAATTTTTACTATTGCTTTACTTGCAACCGTAAATGAACATCATTACCAAATCTTTCGATAACCGTATGGTCAAACTCGATTGCTTGCTCGATACTGACTACACCGAGTGTTCCGAAACCGTCGCGGCCATCGGAACCGATTAATTTGGGAGCGATTGCGACAATCAACTCATCAGCGAGTCGTGCCCGTAAAAATGCTGTAGCAACATCGCGTCCACCCTCTACCAATATCCTGTGAACCCCTATTGTACTGGCATGGCGAAGAACATCGTGCAAGCCGACATGCTCATCGGTGCCGGATAACTCGACGACTTCCGCACCCGCTTTCTTTAATGCAATTTGTCGTGCCGGGTGCTGGCCGGCGATACCGCAAATCAATACCGGTGCCGGTGTCGATAAAAGTTTTGCGGTTGGTGGTGTGCGAAAATGGCTGTCAATAATGATTCGCATCGGGTCGGGGCCATTCACCAATCGAACATTGAGCAAGGGATCATCGGCAAGGATGGTGCCGATACCAACCACGACGGCATCAACGGAAGCCCGTAGTTGATGAACAAATTTCCGCGATTGCTCGCCGGTTATCCATTGTGAACTGCCGGTAATCGTCGCAATTTTCCCGTCGATAGTCTGTGCGATTTTTACGATTACATAAGGCAAACCGCTTACGACATGCTTGAAATTAGAGGTATTCAACGCCTGTGCTTGTTCACGGCAAACACCGTCCACGACTTCGATTCCAGCTTTTTTCAGTGCGTTGTAACCACGTCCCATCACTAATGGATTCGGGTCTTGGATCGCACCGACTACTTTAACAATGCCGGCTTTGATAATTGCGTCGGTACACGGTGGGGTTTTTCCAAAATGGCAACACGGCTCGAGCGTGACATACATCATTGCACCGTGAGCGGCGAGACCGGCTTTACGCAAAGCGACAATTTCGGCATGGGGGCCGCCGAATTTGGTATGTGCGCCAACAGCGATGCACTCGCCGTTCTTCACGATGACAGCACCGACCATCGGATTCGGGCCGACTTTGCCGAATCCGCGTTTTGCGGCGACCAACGCCTCTGCCATCCATTCTACATCACTGTGATGCAAACCGTTCACAAATAATAAATCCCCTGTGCGTCACAGGGGATAGCAGATAGGTTGTGAAGAATGGAACGAAGTGCAGTACCGATACAGCAATGCTACTTTCGTTCGCATCTCCTCCCATCCGGACTATTACCGTCGGCACCGGAGTTTCACCGGTTCCTGCAATTCGTGTTACCGAACCGCTCGCGGGCTGTACCGCCGATAGGGAATTGCACCCATCCCCGAAGACGCTATTTATTTATGTAGGACAGACATTCTTGTCTGTCCATTTAGACTTTATAATTCGTCGAGGTGCTTGACCAAAGTTTCCTTCGGTAATGCGCCTACCAACTGATTGACGACTTTTCCTTTCTTAAAGAAAAGCAAAGTTGGTATCGAACGAATATTGTATTTCATCGACGATTCCGGATTGTGATCGACGTCGAGCTTCACGAATTTGACTTTTCCATCGTATTCGTTGGCAAGCGCATCGATAGTCGGAGCAATCATACGGCACGGCGCACACCACGTCGCCCATGCATCCAACATTACCGGTATCGAACTTTGCAATACTTCCTTGTCAAAATTTTGATCAGACACTTCAACTGGTTTTGACATAATCCAAAAACTCCTGTTATATCGGTTTCCTGATAAAAGTTACAAATGATTTTAGGTAAATGAAAGTGTTAGAAGTACCAACTACTTAATAAACTTATTTCCGGTTTTTTCGAAACGTTGCTTTTGTAACTGCATACTTCCATTCAGAATTCTTTCCACCTCTCGCATTGGTGTTCCGATAGGAATCGTACGAATGATACTGTCGAACGAATCGGTACTTCCGCCATTCCATGCCAACACTTGGTAATACATTGCCGGACTGAACCGGACAACACTGACATGCGTGAATGAAGTGGAATCAGCACCAAACGTCGCCCATAAATACTGCCAGCTATTCGATTCGGTACTGCGATAGTAGATTACGTACCGTTCCACATTTACCGGATTTCCGGAGATAGAAGTATCGACCCGTGACCATGATAAGTGGGCGTCTTCCCCTTGCGTCGTAACGACTAAATTTGCCGGTGGTGCCGGTTCGTTGCTGATGATGTTAACTACACCAGAAGTATCGCCAACAGTGGGATAATCGACAGCAGTGATACGAATTCGAGCGTTAGGTGTG
>CAZPUW010000068.1:0-10203 GCA_964589795.1 uncultured bacterium | reverse complement strand
TGATTCGTGCGGATTTCCAGTGGATTCTACCACATGGAAATGGAAAGACCGGGCATTCGGTCCTACCCAAATTAGGACGAAGGAAGAAATGGAAATGATGCATCATCATCCGATGGACATGATGATGCATCCGGCAGAATAATTTTTATCCGCTTATTGCCCAACTTTTTCTCAGTTCATTCATGTCCAACATCGGACACGTCTTTCCCGGATTAAGTTCGTAGTGTCCGACGAGCTTTGCTTCGGGATAACTTTTCATCAATTTGCAGACAATTAATGCACGGGCGGTTTCCAGTTGCTGTTGCGTGTAGTTACCGCGACCGATGAGGCACACGCCGATGCTGTTTGCATTGTACCCCTCGACATGCGCACCAATTTCTTCTTCCGGTCTTCCCATCTCCGCGGCGCCTTCGCTCGCATCCATTATTTGCGAATCGAGTGCAGACTTAGAACGATAACCATTGAGAATCACATAATGGTAACCGATTTTCTTAAAACCGCGTTCACGGTGCCATTGTTCGATGACCTTCGCATCGCCAAACTCACTATCCGAACAGTGCAGAACAATTAAGTTGATAAAACGTGTGGTTTGAGACATGGTTGGATACTCCGGTAGGAATAAAGTGTATTTCTTTTGTATTTATATTGTTGTAAATTTGTTTAGTATTTCGATTTCGTAATGCAAGGAGTTCGTATGAGTTGGCAAGTAAAGTTAGCGTGTCCATCCTGTAAGCAGGTTGTCACCCCGCCACAGTACTCTTCCAAACTTCGGCAGATGATATTTTATTTCATCGTATCGTTAGCCATTATTATCGGTATGAATGTCTTACATCTCTATGGTGGTTGGATTTTTTTCGCTGTTTGGTTTTTGGTATTGTTGGGTTTCTTCAATTTTCGGCTTTGGAACCGGCAGCTTACTTGTCCGAATTGCAACAATAAGATTTTACCGGAAACAGATTTCACCCGGATGAACTGGCATAACAAACGAACATGCCCGTCTTGTTTTCATGTCGTCATACCGACACCGCCTTACAAATCCCATCCAATCGCATCCTTTGTAATGATTGCCATCACGCTTGTACTTTTTATCGGCAGCGCACTACTCACACCTTATTTTGAGAAAAAACCTGAATATTGGGAGTGGGGAAAGGGTATCGCGCTTATCTGCATTTGTTTTGGAGTTGTTGTATTTTTTACAAGAAAATTTGCTGACTGCCCGAATTGTAAGAACAAGCTATACCAGTAACTTATCGAGTGAATAAATTTGATTCTTATCCGATTCCCGAAACCGGAATCGCGAATCCATTGCCCATAGCCCCTTCCCGCCTCCTGTTGCCTGTTCCCTGTTCCCCGACTATCTTGTCCCGGTCACAGCTAATAGGAATAAAGTGCATAAGTCTTTAATTCGCGATGAATTGCGCAACCTTGCCATCATCGCCCACGTCGATCACGGGAAAACCACCCTCGTCGACGCAATGCTTCATCAGTCGGGCATCTTCCGTGATAACGAACAAGTCGCAGAGCGCGCCATGGATAAACTCGATCTCGAACGCGAGAAGGGTATTACCATCATGGCGAAGAACACTGCGATTCGTTATTCGGATCACACCATCAACATCGTGGATACCCCCGGCCATGCTGACTTCGGCGGTGAAGTACAACGCATTTTGAAAATGGTGGATGGATGTTTGTTGTTGGTGGATGCTTCGGAAGGGCCGCTTCCCCAGACCCGGTATGTGCTGTCGAATGCGCTCGCGAATAATCTCTCACCGATAGTCGTGATTAATAAAATCGACCGTCCCGATGCGCGGATCGACGAAGTAGTCGATGAAGTACTCGAACTGTTTCTCGATCTCGATGCAAGCGAAGAGCAGTGCCACTTCCCGGTTATCTTCACCAATGCGCGCGCCGGAACCGCTACCCGCGATATGAAAGTTCCGGGAACCGATCTGCGGCCTTTATTTGAAGTCATTATCGAAAAAGTACCGCCACCGGAATATGAAGAGGGACACCCGCTCCAATTACAAATCACTTCGCTTGATTACAGCGACTATCTTGGTCGAATTGGTATCGGTAGGTTGACGAACGGTGCGATCAAAATCGGTCAACAAATTAAGATGGGCAACCACATCGATTCGCTTAAGCAAACCAAAGTGACGCAACTATTCGGATTTTCCGGATTAAAACGAATTCCGATTGAATCTGCCGGACCGGGCGATATCGTCGCCATCGCCGGTATCGAAGGCATAGAATTAGGGGATACGCTCACCGATATCGAAAATCCGCAACCACTGCCCGCATTGAAAATCGACGAACCGACGCTCGAAATGGTATTCTCGATTAACACCTCGCCGTTTTCGGGACGCGACGGAAAATACGTCACCAGCCGCCAACTGCGCGACCGGCTCTTCCGTGAAATTCAAGGCAATCCATCGATTATCGTCGAAGAAACCGAAACACCGGATGCGTTCAAAGTTGTCGGACGTGGTGAATTACAACTTGCAATTTTGATTGAAATGATGCGGCGTGAAGGGTTCGAGCTTTCGATTTCGAAACCGACAGTGCGGATGCGGAAAATTAACGATATACTTCACGAACCGTACGAGCATTTACTAATTGATTGTCCGGAAGAATATATCGGAACCGTCACGCAGGCAATGGGTGGCCGTAAGGGGCGCATGACAAAGATGGTAAACCATTCGTCGGGTTGGATTCGAATCGAATTTGATGTGCCGATGCGCGGATTAATCGGATTACGCTCGTTGTTGATGGTCGATACCCGCGGCACTGCGATTGTGAATCATATCTTCCTCGGTTGGCAACCATTCGCCGGAGTGATTCCCCATCGTAATGCTGGAGTGCTGGTAGCGGACCGTACCGGGAAGTGCAATGCATACGCGATTGAAACATTGCAGGAACGCGGTATGATGTTCGTATCACCGGGTGAAGAAGTCTATAGTGGTCGCATTGTCGGCGAAAATTCTCGGACGGACGATATTTGGATTAATCCGACCAAAGAGAAAAAGCTGACCAATATGCGGAATGCCAATGCGGAAGACGCTTATCAACTTCATCCGCCGCGCGTGGTGACGCTGGAAATGGCGCTCGAATTTATTACCGACAATGAATTGGTCGAAGTAACTCCTACCGCGATTCGACTGCGGAAACGCATACTCGACTTTGAGCTGTCAAAACAGGCCGCAAAGAAAGTGGCAGCAGCGGATTAGGGTGAAGTAGATAAATGATTCGCTTCATTGATTGCGTTTCGTGATCGAGTAATTGCCGTGCCTACGGTTATTGAAATTTTAGAATACTCCGCATCGTAGTCGCTTTTGTGTCTAAATTCCAGTAGGTCATGTAGCTGGTTTGCAAGCTTAGATTTGCCTTTTGACTGTAGATGTCTAATCAAACCAATGTGGTCTGCTCCGGTTTTTGTAGGGACAAAGCCGAGTAATGACTCGGCATAACTACATGCAAAATGAAATGAGGCGTAATATGCCCGACTTATTGCACTTCGTTGTGCCGCTTCCTTTTCGAACGGGGGATCTGTAATATCACGGAGAAATTCGGCGAGCGAAAAATAATTATTCCAATCAAAGCTCATAATTGTCAGACCAACGGTTCAAAATCTGTTGTTGTATGAATCCACCCATCTGTAGACTGAAGTATCGAACTATATTCGGTGTAAAGATTATCTATTATTTCGAATAAATCTTCTTGATACTCGTTCTGTCGTATTATGAGTTCAAGATAATTCGAATTACTTTCTGGATCATAGACTAAGCTGAGTAGCTGTTTATTAGGTTCTTTTAATCGCATGGAAATCGCTTGACTGATCTCATGCAGAATTGCTTGCGTAGGAGGATTTTCAACTAAATAGTTTTGTACATCATTTCTATTGACGATAAAATTCCCATCTTGAACAAAATCATCGATACTTTTTTGCGAACGTAAGTATTCCGAGGCAGAGTTAAAAACAAATGGATCGTCTTTATTTGTAACTGCAGAGGACTGATTTTTTACCTTGTAATAATCATTGTCTGCAAATAAACCTATTGCTACTCGACTTGGTCTGTAATCGACAACAACTTTTTCCTGCATTGGATGCAGGAAAAATAAAGCAGAAGTATTTAGATCAGGGCTTATAGCTGACACCTTTTTGTTCCTCTAGTAAAGTTTCTCACGGAGTTTATCAGTAATACAAGATTCGAACATCTGATTGATCTGAGTGTGTGCTTCCTCAATCCATTCGCCCGCACTTGAAAAATCAACCGTCTTTGGTTTCGCAAGTGAATAAATCAATACCAATAAAACGGCTTCCAAGGTAGGAGATGGCGAAACCTGTCGATAAAGCTGAATATTGCAGTTATCGCGTTCTTCATGCATTTTGAAGCCGGAAAAAATTCCAAAATTTGTAACGTTATGCCCTAATGGTGTGCCGAAACTCGGGTGGATATTAAAAAATTTACTTAACACAGTAACGTCATTCGGTATTTCTATACGATTTACATACTGTAACTGAACCGATTCAAATTCGTTAATACGAATCAATTTACTAAGCTGTTCAAGCGCTTGAAGGATTTGCGGTCTAAATTCTTCCCAATTGGGATAGGGCTTCAGCACATTTACTGCTAAAAAATTCGGACTTACTTGAACTAGTCTGATTTTATCTTCACTACGAAATAGCAAACGTTCGGTAGTAATGATTTCTTGTGATGATTTTTCTTTTTCCAAAGCAACGTTTACCTTGATCTCTTGCATCTGGCGTTGTTCTTTATGCGGGTATTCACTTTTAAGAGATTCAAACAACTGACCGGGAATCGTCATATCCCATTCAGTGTCGGAAGGAAGTCTAAATTCGCAGACTGCTTCAAGGATTGGTGAGTTGGAATAGATTTTCTTTGACATTGGAGTGCTCTTTGTGTGCTACATTATACGCTCAACAACTGGTAATACGCAACAGTACAGGCTTTTGTGCTGGTTTAGTAAGAATATTGTTTACTATAGTAAACTTGCGAGATTTCTCCCCGTTCCCTACGCAGTTACCAATCTCCACACTTTCCCGCGATAACGAACTTTCGGTAACACTTCACCATCATATTTTTCGGGAATTGTGAATAATGAATCGGACGATAGTGCATTCGGCAATAGCGCCGTTCCCGGTTCTGCACCACGATACACCAGTGAACCCTCCGTCACCATATCGACACCATCGTAATAATAAAAACACGCTTGACCTTTATAATCGGTTCCAACCGAATGACTGCATTCGCGGATATCGTTACCGCAAATCGAGCAAATCGGTTTACTGAAATAAAATGCGATAGATGCCTCATTAACGAGACCGCCGTCAATCTCCACCCGCAAATCTTCCGCCCGGCTGTGTGCCTTCAACCAATACAATTTCGGAACGATGTAGGAGTGGCCATCAAATTCTTCGATTGCGCCTCCGAAGAAGCGCGCCACGGCGAGTGAATTCCGATTATGCCCAATCAAAGCCGGTGCCCCCTGCACCATTTCGAGCAAGCGTGGTAAATCCGCTGTGCGGAAACAACCTCCTTTCACATCGAGTACATCACCGGCAAGACGGCACCGCCGGACATAAATCGAATCGGGAGTGAGTGGTTCGAGCGGAGGATTCTTCAACGAGTGGATGATGGCAAGATCGTCGGTAGTAGCGTCGGGTGTCGGTTCTTCGGAAAGATTTTTCGGTTGCAAAGTGCCAGTGAGGAAATGTTCTAACATGGTAGCTCCTAAGGTAGGTTTGAGCGGAAAATCGTTTGGAAAAAGCAGAGAACAATTTATCTTAGTAATAATTCAAATTGTATAATAAAAACGAGTGTATTATGGATTCACATTTCTTTTCAATTGCCGGGTCATTCATTGCTTGTTGCATCATGGATATATTCGTCAGCGGGTACCTGTTGCAAATCACGGCGACGAGCATGCTTCGCATCCCCACCACATACAAAAAATCGTTCACTGCGAGTATCCTTTCCTCGCTGTACTATTGGATAGCGATTCTCGTCGTCGTTGCCGCTGTACCACATTTTCCGTTGACTATCTGCGTGTATGTCGTTGTGCCATCGTTCTTCATTATTCTGGCAGTATTTAAAGCAAGATGGGATTGGACATTTATTTTGTGGTTATCCACCGTCGTAACGAAAATCGGCGGGTTTGTGCTGGTCGTGTCGTTGATACTTGGGATAGTATGAGTTACTGTTTTTGATTCAAAATTTAGATGGCAATAAGCGAGTCGATGTACTCGCTTTTTTTGTGGCTAATGGCTCGTTGAGTGGTGAAGAATCGGGCGGAGTGCTCTTCAGTACGTATCATCTAACAAGGAGTTCTATGCCAGATAGTCCACAAACTGAAGCACAAACCGAAGTACAAATTGAACAAGAAGAATGGAATCACCTAAGAGCTGTTTTTCATAAAGTTTCCAAGGATGAAGATTCCTTCGGATTGTACAAATTGTTCCGGATATTTTTAGCGCTTTTTCGCTACATGGATCCCGTGTACCATGTCATGGATTATACGTTCCGTAAAAAAGGGACGAAGAATGCGGCACGCATCGCGGGTGATTATGCTTTCGTGAGTCGCTTTGGTGTACTCATTTTCCTCTATTTGGTGTATGGAATCAACCGGATGTTTTTTCATCCGAACCAATTTATCAACTGGCTGTATGTTCGTATTCTTTGGTTAATCCCGGCTTATTTTCTCGTCACAATTTTCTTTGGTCTTCTCGGTGTAATCCTTCTGCACGATGTGTATCATCTTTCGTTTAACAAAGGGCGTTCGCTGTTCTTTTCGCTCTGGCAGTATGTGGAGGCGACGCTGGGTTTTGGGCTTCTTTATGCAATCATTGGTGAATTTAGTCTGGCGGACAGTAGTCGTATTAACAATTCGATAGGTCTCATTCAATCAGTGTATTTCAGTTTTCTGATTTCCGCTACACTCGGTTCGAGTGATATCCTGCCGAGTAATCTGTTGACGAAAGTAATTGTGATTTGCCACATCCTCACGACGTTAGTCGTCGTCACGGTCGTCATCACCTTTTTCTCATCCGACCCGAATGTGAAACATCAATCAAATAAGTAGTGCGCGTCTCCCGGCGTGCACAAATTGATTTTTTTTAGGGCGTACCGTAGGTGCGCTCTTACTCGTTTCTAACACGTCTAATTCGATAATGACTTGAATAAACCGACTAGGATTGAGATTACATGGGACTTCTGAAGAGATTACGTAAACTCGACAGTTAATCCGACTATGGTGAACTCAATGAGTTGTATCTTTAATTGCCTCAAAGCAAACTTGTATTTTTGTTTTACGCCTTTTGGTAGCACAAGTACACGCTCATAATTGGCGTATTGATCTATCCCATGATAAAATAATTGACCGATTGCTGTATATAAACTTTGTGTTTTTGTTTCAGTTTTTATTTCATAAATTTTTCCAGAATTTCCTTTTCTAACAATCAGGTCTATCTCTTGTGTGTTTGTTACCTTAACACTCTTCCTTTTTAAAAATTTCTTTAACTCACGAACAACAAGTCCATGATCACGCTGATACTCAACTATTCCATACGGACGTTTGTAACTAATTTTACCACTATACTCATCTGTATAATTTGCTTCACCTACGTCAAAGTAAGTGGTGATAGATTTCAACAGGTTTTTGTTGACATCGTCCTCGGTGTTGTTTAATTCCGCTACTAGTGACTTTTTCCCTTCTTGGACTAGGTGTACAAAATCTGAGAACTGCTCAGAAACTCTTGCTCCATTAATTTTGCAAACTGGAATTGCAAATGATTGATTTCCACCAGGCCAATCGATCTTTATTAACCCCAGTTTTGGTTGAATCCAAGCAAGAAAACCATTTTTCCCAACACCCCTTTTGCTGCCACCAATACCACCAGAATGACATAACCAAATCTCAGAATTTTCATCTGTACAAAAAAATGCACCCAATCTACGGTTAATTCCTTCGACAGGAGAATTGAATTCACAAACTATATCAGGGACATGTTGAATATCTGGATCATTGATACCGGATGAAAACCAATACGGTTCTTTAGACCAAGGGCTGATGTATTCTTTTGTTGTCCAAAAATGGAGGGGCGCATTCCAACAGAGCTTAACTGGTTTATTCGTACCGCCACCGTGAAATCCAAGTTGCGCAATTTTTGTTTCACACTTTTCGTGTAGCTGAGTAGTTAATGCTTTATAGTTGGCGGCTATTTGCGCTTTATCGGTTATTGGAATTAAATGCATATCGTACTCCATTTAACAAAAGTATTGTTCAAACTCGAAGTAATATGTTATTTAGTGTCTGAATTTGCAAGAAACTTGTTTTTTTAGTAAAAATTTACTTACTTACTTACTGTAATCACAGGAATAATAAAATGTCAGAAGAAACTCCACTCTCCCAAGAAGATGTAAATGCCCGTTTAATGATTTCAAACAAATTCTGGTCGTTGCTTTTCAAGTGGTTTCAAAGAAAAAGAGATTCAAATGAACAGTCTGCGCAAAAGAAGTCACGTATTAAAATCGATTGTAACGAAATCACGGATAAAATTGTCTTACACAGTGATTGGCTTAAAAAGAATTGGGAAAATTATCTAAACAACCAAGCTTGCGATAATACTGATCGACTTATACTGAATGAATTTGAAGTAGAGCTCGATCGTATAGGTAGGGCACCTTTTAAAGGGAGAGAATTGAATGGGGCAAAATTCACCAATTCAACTTTACAACGACATAATTTTGATAACTCTAGACTTTGGAAATCAAATTTTAATGGTTCAGATTTAAGGTTTTGCCGATTCAAAGAATGTTGGTTACAGGATTCAAATCTTAAAAATGTTGACGCTCAACGAGCAAATTTTGAAAATGCTGATTTGTTCATTAGTCGTCTACGTTCTTCGAATTTTAACGACGCTAGTTTTATTAATGCAAAGGGTTTGTCTGACCATCAATTTGCAGATTGTAATTTGACTGGTGCTAAACTACCTGAAGGGGTTGGTCGATTTGAATCTCTCGCAATGATAAACGAAAGTACAAAATCTAACCGCCGCTTAGTGTGGGAGTTGACACTTGCTTGTATAATCTTGGTTATAGCACTTCTTTCAAGTCAAAACTTAAATATTCAGGCAATCGGTTTAAATTTACCTCGTTCTTGGGTCGCTTGGTTCGGTATCATTTTTCTATTCTTTTGGTTTCTTCATACTCAATTAAGTTTGCAGCGCCATTGGGAACTCCTTGACTATCTGCCTTCTAAATTTCCCGATGGTTTGCCTTGTACAAAACGTATACAACCGTGGTTTGTAAACGATTTTGTATTAACTCATCGAACATATTTAAAACATGAACTACCTTATTTCTATGCCATTCAATCTGCTTCAATTTGCTTTGTTTTGTGGATGATTGCTCCATTGACAATATCTGAAATCATGGTCTATCTTCTTGCAAGAAGTTATTTCTATGGATTTCTTCTCGTCCTGATAGCTGGTGTAACTTTATTATCAGTTCAATTCCATTCCCAAGCGATCTCGACGTTGAATGGTGGAAATGAAAATTTACAGCCTACAAGAGGTTCATCTCCTATACCCATGCCTCGTCAACGCCCCTCTAATAAAAAACGACGTATCATTCCTATAGGTGGTGGAAGAGACTTGATTCAACCTTGATAACTAACTGATTAGATTGGATTATTAACCCGAAAGTAAGTAATTTTCCGTTAGTAAGTTTAGATAGTATCTGATTCAATTCAATTCTGTTCATTTCCACAATTCGCTACATAAAGATTCAAAAGGAGACCTTCTTATGCGTAAATCACACGCTGTTCCGGTCGCACTGATTTTGATTCTTTTTGGCACAGCTTACCTGTCCGGTTGCGGTAGCAACCGGTGGACTTTCGATAAAACCAATCTGGTTACACTTACCGAAAGCGGTAAAGTGATTCAAATGAAGATGCACTGCGAAGCACCGGAGGGTCTGATGACCCGCGATTCCTTCCTCGTCATCGCATCCCACCTCACCGAAGAACTCGATTTGTTCCTCGGCGTCCGCAAAGACCAATTCACCAGCGAAGACGTCGCGCAACCGACCGCACCCAATGAGATTGAGGTTACCTTCGATATCAAAAAAGAGATTGTCAACTACACGACCAAAAGTATCGTCACACCGCGCAATGTCGAACCGG
>CAZPUW010000067.1:0-10369 GCA_964589795.1 uncultured bacterium | reverse complement strand
TTCTTTTTTAATCCAATTCAATAAGTGATCAGCGATGCCACCGACACGCATACCGTCACGGTCGTTCCAATTTCGCCCAACACGCAACGCACCATCCTTCAAACCGAGGAATAAATTTTCATGATCGACTAATACAATAGCACTTGGCTTAGTCCGGTCTTCTGGCTGATTTCCAACTGTGGTGGAACCATACGCAAGTTTTGGTTGGTATAATGGTGTAATGATTCGAATCTCGCCGCTCTTTCCCGAAACGAGACCAATCTCACGCAAATACATTATATCGGGATCGTTTTCCGGTGGGCGTTCACCCTGCGAAATTCTATCGAGTACATCCTTTGCCAGTTGTTGCGAAGGTAGCGGCAATTCCGCCCATCGCTTGAACAGCGCCGTTGATGATGCGACCCAGTTACCGGCAGTAATTAAATTCGCTGCCAATAACCGTTGTTGTTGAACGTTATTGACTTCCTTGATTGCTTCTTGAAGCAATGCAACAAATAGTTCGTACACACCACCGCTCAAAACCTGCAACATTATCACCGCTTGTTCACTAATTCCCGACCTATCATCGAACCAATTGTTTAAAAGAAGAGTCATTTGATCTTCTGAAAGCGGAGTGAGGCGATACACTTGCAACGTGCGCCAGAATGAATGCGGTAGGCGGCGGCGGAGGTGGAATAAATCACCGGTTCCGAGAATCCAGATTAAGTCCGGTAACTCCGTCAACTTATTCATCAAGTCGAGATAGTTGCTCAACAATTTCAATTGGTCGTCATTCTGGAATTTCCAACCATCGGCAAAATTGGTTACCACCAGCGATTGTTTGGCGCGGGTACTTGCACTTCCTTTTAAGTTTTCGATGTTCTTAATCAAGTCGGCAATAGTCGAGCCGGAAAACGTGAAAGATGGGTAACATTTGACAAGCAGTTGACTTGTCCATTTTACAATTTTGTCTTCTTCGAAATTTCCTTCCGGTGCCGAGATAACGTGAACCGTGCGGTTGACATGTTCGGACTCACCAGCGATTTGGCTGATGAGCTGGTTCACGCCAAAGCCGGCAGGGGCTTCGATGGCGATTACTTCACCGGGAAGATTCATCGCGAGGTGACGGCGTATCCGGTTTTGAATTTCCGGGTACAACTCCAACATATTGACCGAACTCAAATGGTCACGCGGGGTATAGTTGCGGTCAGTGCGGTACAATTTAACCGATTGCTCGACAACGGAATCCTGCGATTGCAAAATCAACGACGAAGGGAGAGTGCCGTCGCGCGACATCCACCGTACTGCGAGCTCCCGCCGGTACGGGTCCTGACGGTTCATCGGAAGCACTGTCAACTCACCATTCCAGTCGGTACTCGGTTGTACTATCCATTGAGTATGAAGCGGATAACTGTCGGCAAATTCAAATCCAATGAGCCCAGTGGTCGCATTCGGAGAAATAAATTCTTCCCCTTCTTCATCGAGTGAGTCAATGCGTTCCGTAGTCAGCTCGGGTAACTCAAGGGAAGTTGGTTCGAATGCAGTCATCGCGCGGCGGTAACGAATCAGTTTTGCTTCGGGCATTCCCGATTGCGCCGCTCCTTCGATGCCGGGCTTTAATGAATCATACAGTTGGTTGCGGAAACAAAACTCGAGATAGTAATGCCAGTTATCGAGTTTTGATTTACGCGGCGCTTTGCTGTTGGATGTCGCTTCCGCTTTGCGTAAAAACGCATCTTTCGATTCGATGATGTTGCCGGACATTTCATGCAATTTGCCAAGGTAATGCCAATTCGCCCAGAACCATGGATACCGTTCGGTACGCGCTTTGAAATGTTCGATGCCCTGCTCGAGTAACCCTTCAGTCTGGAAGTATGCGAAATCCTTTTCGAGCCGCGCAATCGGGACAAGGGCATCATTCGGGTCGGAGAGGTCGCTCCCTTTGCGGCCAATGGAAATTGCGGAATTATCGATGAGTTTACGCAGAAGTTTCTGGCGGATTTCTTCGTCACCATGTTTGCAAGCAATTGCAACGCCAACCGCCAGCCACTCAGTTGTCTCCAATTGCAAAATGCGAGCTGGAATAATGTCCCACCGTTCAAGTTGAATCAGCAAACCAAGTACGGCACCAACATAAGGACGGCGATGGAGATTGCGGTCGAACAGCTCTTGCGAACACAGCAGTTCGGATGCTTCCTGTAGGCGTTTGGTACGGACATAAATTCCGGCGAGGTTTGTAATTGTCGCAAAATCCTGACGGCGGGAGGTGATAATCTGTTGCAACAATCTTTCAGCGGAGCTGTAATCGGCAGTCAAAATTAGCGAGTAAGCGTACCATTCTTTCACACCCAAGTCACCGGGTGCTAAATCAAACGTAGCGCGAAACATATCAACCGATTTCGGAAGCGAGTCCTCATCGAAGAGACTCTGTTGCGCATCGCGGAATAGTTCAATGGCTTCGCGATCCCCTTCCCGTAAGGTCTTGAGCGGACGCCACCATTCAAGCCATCGTTCCAATCCATTGACGAGGCGTGTTTGCAATTGTTCCGCTACGTCTCCGATGGTCGCAAAAATGGTGTCGTTGTCGATACCGACATCCCAATTGGCGACTTTTTCCGAAACATCCGGTTCAAATAAATCTATCCACTCCGCTTCAATTTCTCCCGTAGCAATTCGGGTAGCCACTTCACCAGCGAGAAATTCACGGGCGCTTTGACGGAATGCCGCTTTAGATGGATGAGTGGGATGGGCGAACGAGTAATTCCATCCAAACCGGAGATTTTTTCTCAGCATCTGGCGGCGGGCATCGTCGTCGGGTAAAGTTGACCAGTGCCGATCCCATATTCGCCAAACAACATCATCGGTGAGACGATTCAAGTCGATACCATTGGGGAGGCGGTCGAATGAGGCCTGTACCCCCAATAATCGCCGAATACGTTGACGGACGCGGCTTCGCAGGCGGTCCAAATCATCCCAACGAGGTAACGAAGAACCGGCAAGCAGGGCGAGTTTCAATGCCCCGAGTGCACGTTCGCGCCAATCTACCGTCGTCGCGATTTGATAGGAAAGAAACGAAAGTTTCTCACATTGTTCCCAAAAACTTTCTTCATACAATGCATTCGCAAGGCGGTAAGCGAGACCGGTTACATCGGAAATGACGGTATCGCGGTGGAATTCAAGCGGTCGTTGCCGCCATCCCAATACCGAACTTGTTGTTGCTGTCAATAAATCGCGCAGTTGCTCTTTATCTTCGGTGGTAAGCATTTGCCAAGATTGTGTAGAGGTTTCTATGATGCCGTCAATCAACTCGTTAAGTGGTGGTGTCGGCTGTTCGTAATTCATATATGTACTCCGATAATCGGTTATTCCAACCATCCGTATTCTCGTAAGACCAATTTGGTGGCTTTCGGCAACGGTAGTTTTTGTATTGTATGTTTATCAATCCACTTTAATTCTTCAGCAGAGTGTGCAATGATTTTTCCGCCGTCAGTTGTCAACTCAAAAGGATACATTTTTATTCGAAAATGGGTGAAGGCATGCTTCACCACCGGTAATGATTTTGTAATCGAGACTTCCAAGCCGGTTTCTTCGTGAAATTCGCGAATGACCGCGTTTTCCGGTGATTCATCCGCTTCGCATTTTCCGCCGGGCAGTTCCCACAAACCTCCAAGAAAACCATCACGTTTGCGCAAACCCATCAATAACTTACCGTTCTTTTTTAATAAACCAACCGCGATGAGAACAGTCGGTACTTCAATTTTTCTTCGCTCCGGTGGATATTGTTCGACACATTTATCCAAGTTGGTACGACATACTTTTTGTAATGGGCACTCGGTGCAATTCGGTGACTTCGGTGTACAAACCGTAGCACCTAACTCCATTGCCGCTTCAACCGAATCCGGTGTTGTCGCCGGTTCGAACAACTGTTCGAGCAGTTTGCGATACGTTTCCGGTGCATCTTTTTCCGTGTAGGCGACCGGTACTTTCAACCACCGCGAAACAACCCTTGCGATATTACCATCGACAGCAATTTCCGGTAATCGAAACGAAAATGCCGCGATAGCTGAGGCCGTATAGTCGCCGATCCCGGGAAGTTTCTTGAGTTCAGCAACAGTACCCGGAAATTTGCCTTTGTACTCGTTTGTAACGATCTGCGCAGTGCGGTGCATCATCCGCGCACGCGAATAATAACCCAATCCCTCCCATGTTTTCAGTACATCCTGCAGTTCGGCGTTAGCGAGCGTTTTCACATCGGGATATCGCTTCATCCATCGTTCAAAGTAAGGTATGACGGTACTCACACGGGTTTGCTGAAGCATTATCTCGCTGACCCACACCCGGTACGGCATTCGATTCTTCCGCCACGGCAAGTCACGCGCTGACTTCTCAAACCAAGGCAACAGCGAATTTTGGATCGATTTTTTCAAAGAGCATAGTTGTTGGGTAGAAAACGCCAACGGCAGTTTAGCGGGCACCGAAGCCGGTTTGGGCTTAGCAGGTTTCCGAGTTACAGCCGGTTTTCGATACATAGATTCTTCAATGAAATTTCAATTTGTCGAAAATTGGACAAACTTGTCCGACGTGTAAAAATCCATCTACAGAGTGGGTATCGAATAGAATTTGGTAAGGAAGAGCGCGGATGAAACTTTCCGCAGAGAAGACGATTGCGCAGTCGAGAGGGAGCGGGTTATAGTCGTTGCAAGCGTATTTTTATTTGGCTAACACAGCGAAAATTCGGGTATCTCTTCCGGCAATGCGATGATATAATTGAATAAGTAAAAACGATTTCGCGATAAACTGAAAACTATTTTAACTACCGGTGGCGATGGTCAACATTCGGTCGAGCGCCACTTTCGACCATTTTTTTACTTCGTCGCTAACACGAATACGATTGGAAATATTTCCTTTGACAAGTCCTTCGAGTATTTCGGCAAGGTCGATTGGATCGATCCTCGTCATTGTTGCGCAATTACATGTTGTAAAAGCAAGATTGGAAATTTTCAGTTGGTCACGAAATCGTTTTTGTAATCTTCCCACCAAATGATGTTCGGTACCGATTGCCCACTGCGAAGATGGTTCCTCGACAGCGGCTTGTTCGATCCGCTTGATAATATAATCGGTTGAACCGGCAAAATCCGCCTTGTCAACCACCTCAAAACGACATTCCGGGTGTACGATAATTTTTGTGTCGGGGAAATTCTCGCGGAAAAAGGCGACGTGTGCGGGGATAAACCGCTGGTGAACGGAACAATAGCCGCGCCAGAGCACCATCCGGGTTTCATTCAACCGCTTTGCTTCCGTGCCACCGTCCGGTTGGAGGGGGTCCCAAACGACCATCTCGTCGAGGGGGACGCCCAACTTATAAGCGGTATTCCTGCCTAAGTGTTCATCCGGGATAAACAGGATTCGTTTCCCCTGTTGCCATGCCCAAATCAGCGCTGCGCGCGCGTTTGACGATGTACAGACCGCCCCGTTATGTTCACCGCAAAATGCTTTGATTTCCGCGGAGGAATTCATATAGGTAAGGGGAATCGGCGGCTCGCCGGTCATTTCGGTGATTTTACGGAAGGCACGTTTTACTTGGTTTACGTTCGCCATATCCGCCATCGAACATCCGGCAGAGAGGTCGGGGAGGATAACGGCTTGGTTGTCGTCAGTCAGGATGTCGGCGGTTTCGGCCATGAAATGCACGCCGCAGAATACGACAAATTCAGCTTCCCGCTCCTTTGCCGCCCATGCCGATAGTCCATAAGAATCGCCAGTACGGTCGGCGAAAGCGATAACTTCATCGCGCTGGTAGTGGTGTCCGAGGATGAGGACGCGCTTGCCGAGTTTCGCTTTCGCATTCGCGATACGGTCGAGGACAGATTGCTCCGTCTCGATGGTATCGTCGGGAGTCCAGATATCTTGCGGTTCTTGTTCGATGATTTGTTGCATAATTCTTTACGGTTTGAATATACATAATATACGAATAACAGTACTCTTATGCTGACCTAAATTTCTTGTTTTGGATACTCGCATTTAAGTGGTGTTCGTATTATTTTTAGAAAGTAAGCAGGAGGTACTATGGAATTCGGTGTTGAAAGCTTCGTGACTGATAGTGAAGGGAAGCGGGTAGGGATCATTCTTCCTATCGAAGAGTACAATCGCATCATGGAAGAACTTGAAGACCTTGAAGATATCCGGACGTTGGATGAAGCGCGGGCGAATCCATCGGAGAAAATTCCGTGGGAAGAGGTCAAGGCCGAAATCGAGAAGAAATGGCAATGAACTACACTATCGTTTTCTCGAATCGAGCAAAACACGAAATCAACAAATTTAGTAAAGACTTATACTTGCGAATTTCAACCACGATAGATGCGTTAGCACTGAACCCGCGTCCTGTCGGTTGCAAGAAGCTAACCGATTTTGAAGATTATCGAATTCGTGTCGGAGATTACCGCATCATCTATTCCATCGACGACGTTATACGGATAGTTTCAATCGAACGAATTGCCCATCGCAAAGACGTCTATCGGTAGTTTTTCCCAACATCGAATCCACTTCACTAATCCCCGGTCGGTTTTACTCCCGCCCCTTCTATCATCATCACTGCGACCTTCTCCGGGGCACGGGTGCGATGAATGACCCCTTTCGGTATCGTAAAGCCCTGATGTGGCTCAAGCACAACAGTTTCATTAATGTTGATAATCTCATTTTCGAGATCAATCAATAATTTCCCTTGCAACACCATGAAGAATTCATCTTCGGCATCGTGCTTGTGCCAATGGAATTCACCGTGCAGTACGCCGAGCCGGACAATGCAGTCATTCACTTGGCAGAGCGTTTGGTTGTACCACTCTTCTTTGCATTCGGCGATAAGTTTCTCCACGTCGATCAACTCAAGGAAGTCGAAAGCGGGGGCAAGGTTGATGGAATAAGGTTGGGTGTTCATATTTCTATCTTCAAAAAGTCAATGAGCGGGTTACCTAATCAAAATCATCTTCCGGTTGGATACGGAAGACGGTGTACTAAGTTGATAAAAATAAGCACCGGAAGCAACTTGCGACCCGGTTTGATTTGTACCATCCCAGAGAAAATCGTAGTGTCCCGCCGGTTGATTGGGCATCGCCATTGCTTTTACCAAACGTCCACTCACATCGAATATGGAAATGGTTGCATTTGTCGGAATGGACAAATCGTATTGGATATGCGTCCCGCCATTAAATGGATTGGGGAAATTTTGCAGCAGGGTCGGCGTGGCGGGAAGCGGGTGTCCACCGGGGTCGGGAGCAACGGTGTGCCCTTGGGTTGAATAAAATAGGTATTGTAAATTTGAATTGCTTTGGAGGGGAAATGCGTATCGATACACCATCAGTTCGATGTTACCGTTACCATCCCAGTCGTTCGCGGAGCAACCGACATAACTGTAATTCGCATCGTCAAGCGTCAGGTAGGTCGCATTGGTCACCGGATTGACAATGCGCAATGCCGTGCGGGAGGTGTTTCCCACGGTGACGTATTTAGTCAATACCATTTCCGAGATACCGTCGCCGGTTACATCGGTAGTCTGTGATACTCCTGTTTCGGCGGCGGTTTTGGTAACGGTATAGGCCGCAGTCGTCGAATATGGCCCGGTCATTATCACGACGGAAGTTGCTGTAACTCGCGCGAGCCGGTAGTCGAGCGGATACGAAACGAGATAGAGGTACGTGTAGTGTGTGACGGTATCGGGAACCGGCGATGTAAACAACAATGTCGGTTGAGCGAATGCAAACAAACACGGCACCAGAACGATAAGACAGAAGAGACACGTTTTCATTGGAACTCCGAATTAGTTGTAGTGAAGGGTATAGGGTAATCGACTATCAAAGAAAGTCGAAAGCGGGGGCAAGGTTTATGGTATAAGGTTGGTCAGTCATTACTTTTGTCACCTGAAACTATTTAGTCCGTATGGACGAAAAACGTTATATTCATCAAAACACAAAGCTTTTTCATGTCTGAAAGCGCGGGCAATTCTGGTACTCAAATATTGAACAGCACTTTTTATACCATTATCGTTTAGTTCCGTCGCATTCAATTTAATAAAAGCTCTGATATTACTTTGTCTGCACATGGGAGGTCTGTTATTTAACAATTCGTATGGTTCTTTATACAGATGATTAGTCGAGTCGTAACCCAAGTTACCTAAAAGAGAACCGCGAGTATTCGTAATACTAATCTGGAAAATGAATTCATCTAAATATGGGATATAATTGTAGAAAGAAAGAATAAAATTAAGTAGTACGTGAGAATATCCAATTATGGATGATAATCGAAATACTCGATTCTGATTTTTTTCATCGAAATAAGTGACTTCGGAGGACAAACCAGATTCAATGAAACCATCGTTTTTAATTTCAAAATATGAAATTACTCCTTCATTATTCGTATCGTAAGATAATATCCCATCCATTAATACAATTTTGTTGTACCAACCTTGCGGATTTGTCAAGTATACGTGAGGTGCAGGTTCAAATCCTTTCCAGTGATTATTTAGAAAATCGGTATAATCTTTGGCAAGAACATCGAATGAATCTTCTTTTAAATATCTTGGAATACATGAACATAATAACCATGATCTTTCGTGTCGCATAGGATCGAAACCATAACTTTGTATTAAATTAACAGAGTTATCATTGACAGCGAAATCAGTTTTAAAAACATCGTTCAAATTTCTTCTGTTCATTAAAGATTCAAATTCATCTCTGTTCTTTGCAGTAAATTCGAACATCTCTTTTATTTCGTTATGGTTTGCAACATCGACAATTGCATGGTGTCTAATAAAATATTGATTTTTTCTTTCGGTCGTAACCATGTGAGGTTTTTTGTGGCTTTCTGGAATGTGTAAAACGAGGACAATTTTTCCTTGTTCTTCAAGTTCAATGATTTTTGTTTGATACTTCAAAATTTCGTATGTGTTCGAGTTAATTACAGATACTATCCAGTCTTCTATTCCGGTGTTATTCATTGATGGCGAAACGCCACAAAGTTTTTGTGGAATCCCATCTTTGTCAGCTTCAATTCCAATGAATAGATAGCCACCTGCGGCATTTGCAATAGCCGATACGTCTTTGGAAAATTCTTTTTTTGATGAATCAGTTGTTTCTACTTTCGATTTATACTCTAATTGCTGCCCTTCTCTATAATCTGTATTACCAAGAAAAGTAGTTAAGTAGCTAAGATCGAATTCATTAAGTTCTTTGTTAAACATAAATGTCTCCAGACGTAACCTTATGATTTAAATCTTTATGAACATTTACAAAATAATGATTTACACTAAGTAGTAAAATATACTACGTTATGATATTACTTTGGCCACTTTCGCACTCCACTCGCAATGACGTTGTAGTTACAGGCGGGCACGGTGACCCGCCCCTACCCGGCGAATTGTTCACTTTCATGCATCTTCAATTTATCAACAAAATTCCTTATTTTATACCTACCGCGTATCACCTTGTACAACAAACACTTTCAGAAAGTAGGAGTTATGAAAACTACCCGTCTCTTATCCGGAATGTGCACCCTCGGCATCATGCTGCTCGCGGGATGTTTCTTCCCGGCAAATTATCATTCCCAATACGCCCAGACCGCCGATGGGGATATTTATGAAGTCGATCCCTATTACAACGATATGACACAATGGGTAAATTGCGATGCCGCACAACGCGAACAAATCCGTGTTGTCCTCGTCGAAACCCGCAACCAAGTTATCGTCGACCGCCGCAATGCCCACAGCGACAGTGAATTTCATCGCTTGGCGGGACAACGGTACGACGCCGCGAATACCCGAATTTCTCATATATTCACCCCGGAACAGAACCGCGCTTTCCAACCGCACCGCACTGAATTCCGCAACTGGGTGCACGGCCAACGCGAGCGACCCCAACAGCAACAACCACCACACGGTCAACCGAATGGTCATGAAGGGAATCCACACGAGGGGCGTGGCCACTAATTTTTCAACATCACCGAGAAAAAACGGAATCGAATGATTCCTTTTTTTTTTCTCTTTTTTTGAGTTCTATCTCACTCACCCGCCTCACTATCATTTGACATTGTCATTTGACAATCGCGTTTGCACTGAATTAGACCGGAGACCCTGATTCGATACCCATCGAATTTCCTGTGAATCGCTTTTCCAATCTCCCCCCGTACCTCTACTGAACCAAGTTTTACCAGAAGGAGGATGACACGAAACGAAATTTTGTGCTACCAATAGTGATTTTAGCCGCAATGCTATCCATCAGCACCATCGCAAGCTCGCAAGTCTTTTTCGGAATCACCGTCGAGAGTGATCAGGGAAGCATGATGCACCTCGATGTTTTCAACGACAATCTTGCTATGAAATTGTCGTTAAACGACGACCAGC
>CAZPUW010000066.1:0-10392 GCA_964589795.1 uncultured bacterium | reverse complement strand
GCGGAACCGGGGTTCGAATAACGGTTACAACGAGTTGATGCGTTTATGATTTGGGGCGGGAGGCACGATGTCAATGAAAACGATTGGTGTGGTACCGACAATTAAGTTACTGCTAAAATTTATTTCACGGGTGATTCTTTTACTCGAAGCGCTGCTGATATTGCTCTCACCTTTTACCTACTCTGTCAAAGCGGAACCGATAGAATCGACCAACCAACAAGAGGCGCATGCGAAATGGGCAAAGGAGCGAAAAATTGCCGCCGCCGAGCGTCCGGGTGAATTTCCTCCGGTCACGACACAGTTCGATTTGGGGGAATTGTTCCATAAGGATGTGTTTTGGGGTGGGCCATACCTATTCAGCAAAATGTATGTCCGCTCCGATTTCAGTACCGTCTACACACTCGAACAATTTCAGTTAATCGAACAACACCGGTTGCTGTATTGTGATCCATACTATAAAGATTTAGCGCTGTTTGTCGATATGGACTTCCGCTCGAGCATCACCGATGCGCAAAAAAGCACACTGGCGAAAATGATGAAGCGGCAACTGGCAGAGTTGTATGAATTGGATACGAAAATTATTCGTACGGAAAAACGCTTTGCGTGGGAGTGGCTCAAACAAAATTTTATGGAGGACTTTGGTCAAGGAAATTGGCGGGAACAATTACTCGCCGAACGGAAAGTGCTGTTAGTCCACCAGACGGCGGAACGGCGGGCGGTGGTGGGAGTGGAAAAGTAAGTTTGAATTAGGTGCGAGTGGATTGAAATGGACGGGAAGCAGGATGTAGTATAGATTGTCATTACCAATAATTAATCAAAATTCCTTTTGAGTGGCTTTTTTAGTTGTTTTATTCTATCGGGTTGTTCGGGAGGTCAATAATGAGAGTATTAAATCTTTATGTCAATGAAATCATCATAAACGAACTAGAGGATTCGGCTATGATGTGCTCGACAATTTACAATTTTCAAAATGCTACATGGGTGAGTACTGATAAAGGTGAACGTGGGAAAAGAATTGGTCCAATAACGCTGCTCGATAATCTCTATGAAAATCGACACAAAGTGGAAAAAGTTAGTGTTAATGAATTTCATCCAAAAGAATTACCCATTAAAACTGTCCGGCAGAGAAGCACAATTTCTCTCATTGATATATGGTCAGTTGATCCTTATACATTATTTTTAGTTGTATTTCCCAAGAACTTCGTTGAAGATGTATTTTCATGCAAAAATAGAGATAATGGCCAGGAAATTGAGTTTAACCGCGCATCGAGTTTTGAAGATCGTCTATTCTATTTCAATATCTTTGGTGGTAATGGCGTTTCGTACCAATTGGATTTCAAAATTATGATCGAACAAAATCCAAAGAAATACCTCAAAGCGCTAACTTCACCAGAGACAATAGAAAAGAAACGATCTTTTTACAGGTATAATACTGCGATAGGCGTTGCAAACGCATCTGCTGAATTTTTACTGAAGGTTGCAGATTTAGCGGCCAAGATTTATACAAGATCGCCACATTAAGAGGCTTTAATGTTCGAAGGTATTATCAAAGCTGACGGCGTGAATACATCTGAGAAATATCTTGCATCTCTGTGTGAGAAAACCTTTCTCGCACTTTGGAGTTATCCTAGAGTATATAAAGATCAGGGTGGGGGAAAAGAAGTTTGTGATTTATTAGTTGTCTTCAAAAATCATGTAATTATCTTCTCAGATAAGTATTGTAAATTCCCCGAAACAAATAACCCACAACAAGATTGGGATCGTTGGTATAAAAGAGCGATTGTGGATTCAGCAAATCAATTGTATGGTGCTGAAAGGTGGATCAAGTCCTTTCCAAAAAGGTTATTTCTTGATCATTTGTGTACGAAGCACTTTCCTCTTGAAATTCCAAGTCCTGAAAAAGCCGATTTTCATAGAATTTTAATTGCGCATGGTGCAGCTGAGCAGTGTCGAAAGAGATTTCGTGGCGGAAGTGGTAGCCTTATGTTAGACTACATAAACACTGATGACCCACTCACCGAAAGAAGATCATTTACCATCGGTCACGTAAATCGGAGAAAAGGTTTTATACATGTTTTTGATGATACTACTCTCGATGTTGTATTGGAGACACTTGATACGATAAGTGATCTTACTGCTTACTTACTTGCAAAAGAGAGATTGATTAAAAATAAGTTTATTGTAACCGCGACTGGCGAGGAAGAGCTGATGGCTCATTACTTGATGAACATAAACAAAGACGGGGAACATGATTTTGTAACACCAGATGATTTCAATGCTGTTTCTTTCGATGAAGGATTTTACGCAGAATTTGAAAGCAATCCACAGAGAATAGCACAAATAAGAGAGAACCAAATTAGTTGTTTGTGGGATGACTTGATTGATAGAACCGCAAAAAATTTATTGAATGGCAAATTAATAAAAGACGAAAAAACTGGCTTTTCAAATATTGAACAGATGCTTCGTGTTATGGCGTCCGAAAATCGAACTCAGAGACGAGGTATCATGCATAGCATTCAAATGTTGATTAAAAGTACTCTGCAAACTACAGACTACAGTGTAAAAGTGTTTGGGTATGAGAAATCACCGACTGTTTATGTTTTGATAGTATATAATTCTGTGCCATTCAACGCTTCAAAAGAAGATTTCTTGTTTTTCTTACAAAATTGCCTAAGTGCTTATTGCCGTGTAGCGAAAACAAAATTTCCAAATGCTTTGGATATTATTGGCATAGGTTTAGATGGAACAGATGCAGATAATACATTTAGAGAGAATTTTGTTTATTTGAATGCAAGAGATTGGAGTAAACAAGATGAAGATGAGGCAAATAAGATGAGTCAAAAGTATCGAATTTTGGTTGAGCCTAAGATTAGCAGAAGTAGCGCAAAGGATTATCCCGATATTTAGTGTCTCTTAAAATCTCCTCAGCATTTCTCCACCTATAAATCAGAATTCTCCCGATACCCGTAACTCCATGTTTTAGCTACCTTTTATACTGGGGGAGCTTCAATAAACACCTTCGGAGGACTTCATGCAATTCGATACCGGAAACACCGGATTTATGCTTATCGCTGCCTCACTTGTCATGATTATGACACCGGGTTTGGCGTTTTTTTATGGCGGGCTTGTTGGACGGAAAAATGTCTTAGCCATCATGATACAAAGCTTTGTATCGATGGGCTGGACTACTTTCATCTGGTGGGTCTGTGGTTATTCACTTGTCTTCAGCGGTGGTGAAGGCGGTGTAATCGGCAACTTTGACCTCGCTTTCTTAAAAGGGGTTCACCCCACGGACGTCATAGCCGCAAATGGTGTTCCCCTATTAGTGATGTTCGTTTACCAAATGATGTTCGCAATCATTACCCCCGCCCTTATCACCGGTGCTTTCGCGAACCGGATTCGATTCGGGGCATACATGATTTTTCTCACCCTCTGGCTGTTCTGCGTATATTTCCCCGTAGCCCACATGGTTTGGGGTAACGGACTATTTGCAAGTTGGGGTGTGTTGGACTTCGCAGGTGGTACGGCCGTCCACACTACTGCTGGTTTTGCCGCGTTGGCATCTGTCATATACGTAGGAAAGCGTATCGTAAAGGACAGGGGTCCCCATAGTATTCCATTAGTCGCACTCGGTACGGCGTTACTTTGGTTCGGATGGTATGGTTTCAATGCCGGTAGCGAACTGAAAGTTGATAGCGTTACTTTAGTCGCTTTCGCAAACACAGATATCTGCGCATCGGTTGCCGCCATCACTTGGTTATTTATCGCTTGGATTTTCGAGAAAAAGCCAAAGTTTGTCGGTCTTCTTACCGGTGCGGTAGCAGGCCTTGTAGCAATCACCCCCGCGGCGGGTTATGTCCCCATCAGCGCTTCCGTAGCCATCGGCGTGATCGTTAGCGTCATTTGCTATTTAGCGGTTGCTTTCAAAAACAAAATGGGATTGGACGATGCGTTGGATGTATGGGGCGTACATGGTATGGGCGGTGTAGTCGGTTGTATTTGTACCGGTATTTTCGCTTCTAAGGCATGGAATGCCGGCGGGGCCGACGGTCTGCTTCTTGGTGGCACCCATTTCTTCTTAATGGAAACGCTTAGCGTTCTGATCACTGCAGTTGGTGCCTTCATATTCAGCTACGGTTCCCTATGGCTTATCGACAGAGTCACTCGAGTGAAAGTATCTGAGAGCGAGGAAGAAGCTGGGTTAGATTCCAGTTTACATGGAGAAGAGGCGTATGAAGTTGCATAACATCTTCTCTTCGGTTACCGTTGTTCTGATGATTGCGGTTTGTGCGATGGCGACATCCACCACCCATATCTGGGGACCATCTACCGATGTCCAGTCGTTCAATCTGTGGCATATCACGGCGGATTGTTATCAACCCGTGCAACTTGATAAAGATGCGAACGGAATTGGTACACGCCTTTCACCCGTCACAAATCTCGGACTGACAGTAGGTGTACTTCCATTTGAAAAAGTGCAAATGGAAGTCGGTGTCGACCACAAAGCGGGATTTGGCTCGCTCGATACCTACCCGATGTACGGCAACGCAAAAATCGGTATTCCGGAAGACGCATTTGGAAAAGGTTTTCCTTCGCTCGCCGCGGGTGCATTCGACCTCGGCACGAAAACAGACATGACCGATTTCAATGTGCTATATGGTAAAGTCGCTAAAACCTTACCGGTAGTTGGACGTATTTCTGTCGGTTATTACAGCGGAAATAAGAAACTCTTGCTCGATAGCAAGGGTGAAAAATCCAATGCCGGCACGATGGTAGCGTGGGAGCGAACGATGACCGAGTGGAGTGATAAACTTTGGCTCTGCGCGGAATATATGGGCGGTAAGAGCAGTTACGGCACAACGAATTTCGGTTTTTCGTGGAAGTTCGCTGATAACGTCAGTATGCTCTTCGGATATGATATTATGAACGACAAGGATTTACTCGGAGCCGAAAATATGGTCACGGCACAAGTCGATATCGACTTTAAAATGATCAGTGGGAAGTAGCACAAGTAAAGTGTAACCCCATTATCCGCCCGAAATATTGACTCGGGTTGAAACAACTTTCATACCATCAATGTGCAGGTAAAGTGCCCGGCAGAAATGCCGGGCTTTTTTTTGTTGGCAGTTCTCGAATCGGATAAGGTTCAACTCACGCTTTGAAAATTTAGAGTCTCATACGCATTCCCCTATCATCCTATAAGTATTTTCCTGACAGGAAATTTGTAAACTTCTTACGCCTTTCATATATTAACGCTCGGTTCTTTTACACACGCGCAATTTGCGCATTGTGTTCTACTCCATTATCGGTATTCCTTCTTTGGTTCTTTCTGACCTATCCTATTATGAAAATATAGCTTACATGCATTTTCGGCTTGCCTAAGCCGATTTGTTGTAAGCTTTCGCTTTTTTAGACCGGGTCAGGTTTATATCAGGAAATTCCCGATACCATTTTCAGTATTGTTTCAACTCACCTTCCACACTTAATCCTTTCAACGACAAGGAGGTCTTCCGTGGTTAACTTCGATACCGGCAATACCGCATTTATGCTCGTTGCCAGCAGTTTGGTCATGCTCATGACACCGGGCTTGGCATTCTTTTATGGCGGTTTAGTCGGCCGTAAAAATGTGCTGACCATTATGATCCAAAGTTTCGTTTCAATGGGCGTTACCACCATCGTGTGGTGGGCGTTCGGTTATTCGCTCTGCTTTAGCGGCGGCGAGGGCGGCGTTATCGGTAACTTCGACAAAGCGTTCATGAATGGCGTTACCCTGAACACGTTATGTCCGTATGGTACCGGAAACATCCCCGAATTTGTCTTCATGGCGTACCAGATGATGTTCGCCATCATCACCCCCGCGCTCATCACCGGTGCCTTTTCCAACCGTATCCGGTTCGGCGCCTACCTCGCGTTTCTGGTGGGTTGGCTGGTGTTCGTTTATTTCCCGTTCGTCCACATGGTTTGGGGTAACGGTCTGCTGGCAAAGTGGGGCGTGCTCGATTTCGCCGGTGGTATCGTCGTACATAATATCGCCGGTATGGCGGCACTCGCTTCGGTCTTGTATGTGGGGCGGAGAAAAGTCGGTGACTCCATTCCGCACAGCATTCCCCTCGTCGCACTCGGTACCGGTTTGTTGTGGTTCGGGTGGTATGGTTTTAATGCCGGTAGTGAATTAAAAGTCGACTCGGTAACCGGTCTCGCATTCCTCAATACCGATATCGCGGCATCATTCGCCGGTCCGACGTGGTTACTGCTCGCATGGATATTCGAAAAGAAACCGAAGTTCTTAGGTCTGTTAACGGGTGCTGTTGCCGGCCTCGCGACGATTACGCCGTGCGCGGGATACGTGACTCCGACCAGTGCGGTCATTATCGGTATTCTCGCCGGTGTTATTTGTTACTTCGCAGTCAACCTGAAAAACCGGCTCGGTTGGGACGATGCACTTGATGTGTGGGGTGTCCACGGTGTCGGTGGTATGATTGGTATTATTTTCCTCGGAATCCTCGCCGATAAAGCGGTGAACCCGAACGGCGCAAACGGCCTATTACAGGGCGATTCGCACTTCTTCGGCATCCAACTTGTCGCGGTGGTTGTCTCGTCGATTTATGCATTCGGATTCACCTATTTGATGTTACTCATCATCAATATGTTCACCCGCGTTCGCACCAATGAGAATGAAGAAGAGCATGGTCTCGACGAATCGCTCCACGGTGAAAGCGCGTACGAGTACGAATAAAATCTGTTTCGATTACCGGTAGCAGGCGACCGGTGATTACAAGTGGGCGAGCGCGAGCTCGCCCCATTTTTTTGTCAATACAGCAAACGCTACAACCGAACCATTAATGCCGCATTTATCCGGTTTTCATGTTTGGAGAGGTCGGGACTCCAACCGGGAATGGTCGCACCCGGACTGCCATTGTTACCACCGGGAGGGGTGATACCGCCGGAACCGGCAAAGTACGGAACGTTTGCCTCACGATGGATGAATTCGATTCGATACGTAATGAACTGACTCGGCATATAATCGAAATTGAATGAACAATCCCAAGCCCGGAATTTGTCTCCGGGGTTTTCTGTGAAGTAAGGTGTACCCGTTGCCGCTGTCGCGCCGTTGATGGGAGGCAACAATACAAGATACCTACCCGGATTATTAATTCCACCGCCACCCATCGTTAGTGCAAATTTGTCGTGATCGAACCAAAATCGATTATAAACCATAACACCCGTGAAAAATTGCGAGTGCTTCGTTGAATCGGTGCTTCCGGAAGTTACACCGTCACCATTTTCCCCACCGGCATCCAGCGTTATTGAGAATGCGGCTTTACTTATTTTGCGATTTGGATTGTCATAATACTTGTATTGAACACTGTTGTCGGTATGTAGACGGGTACGAGCCGATAATCCGGCAGCGTCTAATCCGTAATAGTTGTTCGATACGAATGACCAGTCACCGGTTGGACGCCACAGCAGCTCAAACCCGCCACCCGGTGAGCTGTTATACATGTTGTATGTTTGGAAACCATTAACAAACCAATATTCAATTTTGAGTTTATCGCTTGGGAAAGTCTGGACACGAATGCCATTGAAAAACCAAGGCGTGTTCGCTGAAACATAAGACATCTGGTACACCCAGTTTTCATAGTTGTAGTAACTACATAGTCCGACATACGACATGAAAATTCCCACATCGAGATTAATTCCATGCCATGTATCCCAATGATAACCTCCGTAAGCTTCGGAGAGATAACGATACGCATCGTCGGTTTTCCATTGGCCACGTGAAGGGCTCGCATCGTTGCGCGGTGTCATGGTCGAGTACATACCAAATTGAGTCATTAGACGGCCCCGGACATTCTGGTAGTGAAAATCACCGCCGATGCCAAGTTGTTCAACCTGCATTTCACTCGTCCGTCCCGAATTCGTCGAGCCGACCAACGTATGATCCTGCGGATGAGCGAAATCATACACGTAATTTCCGTCGTAAGTAAATTCACCGGTGAACATCTTGCTATCTAACGGAAAATCGGTCTGCCGACTATTACCATTTAACCAACCAAAATCAGCAAATGCAAACGGGTCGCTTGCTGGTTGAACACTGTCCGGCTTGGATGGCGCAGGTGTTGGCGTTTGGGCAAATAAATTTTGTGTGCTGAAAAGTATAAGTGCGAATACAGTAACAATTTTGGTTAACCGCATACTTCCCTTTCTATTATGGTTACTGATAAACTTATCACGATTCGTGTAAAGTGAACATACCGAACAGTATCGAGTTTGGTAAAAAAAGTGTAAAAAATAACCGGAAGCGAAATTTAGAGTTTTGAAAAGATGTCAAGGCGGATTGTTAAGGATTCGTGTCTTTATAACTTGGTAAATTTGTTGGGATTATGTTGCATTCACATGGGTTACGTATTTAGATTCAATAGTGCCACTCTTAACGGAACGGCGCTACTACTTATTTGGAGAGGGGATGCGTAATAATTACCGCGTCTTGGCGTTTATCGTCGTAATCGTGATGTTCTCATCCGGTTGGACGGAAAAACCGAATGCCAGGACCTATTTTAACACGTTTGAAAATGAAAAAGTCGGCGCTTTACCGCACGGCTGGTGCGTCAATGCGAACAATCCGCGCGAGGTGCTCGCCGATTGGGAAATCATTACCGATTCGACTGCCGCAAGTCCGGTACGCGAATTGGCAATCACAAAAATCAACGATGTGACCGGCAGGCAATACAATATCTGCTGGAATAAATCACTCACGTTCCTCGATGGCGAATTAGAAGTAAAAATCCGCGCAAATTACGGCGAGACCGACCAAGGGGGCGGGTTGGCGTGGCGCATCAAGGATCCGGCGAATTACTATTTCGTGCGATACAATCCACTCGAACATATCTGCCGGTTGTATTATGTGAAAGCGGGAGTCCGGCATGAAATGAATACAGCGTATGATATTCCGGTTTCATCGCGGGAGTGGTTCACGATGAAAGTCGAGCAAAATGGTGACTCGATAAATTGTTATCTGAATGATAAAAAATTGATTAGTGCGCGGGACAATATGTTTCCTGATAAAGGGGCAGTGGGGATTTGGTCGAAAGCGGATGCGGCAAGTTCATTCGATGATTTTAAGATGACGTGTTACCGGTAGTCGGGTAGCACCGGCGTCCCGCCGGTATCTTTTTGTAGGGGCGCCGCCATGCTGCGCCCTTTCTTTTTTTGGGGTACCGCAGACCTCCCGGTCTGTCGTTTTTCTTTAACCATCCACCACCCACCATCCACCATCCACTATTATTTCAGTAGCAACAACTTCCTTGTCTCTTGAAAATCCCCCGCCGACAATCGATAGAAATACTCCCCTGACGCGAGATTCTTCCCATCGAATCGAACATGATGTACACCTGCATTTTGCGGTGTGTTGATGAGCGTGGAAATTCTTCTCCCCAATAAATCGAAGAGCTCTAATTTTGCGATACCGGGTTTGGGAAGGGAATAGGAAATTGTGGTGGAAGAGTTGAATGGATTGGGGTAATTCTGATAGAGTGCAAACGTAACCGGAAGGTGATCCGGTTTCAAGGATACAGCAGTCTCTTCTGGTAGTAAACTTAATACCGATACAAAACAATCGCCATCTGTGCCACCACCATTATAGGATGTGTCATATGCACTCGAAGTTGTGGGATAATGTAAACTGGAAGTCCAACCTACGATAACAACATTTCCATTTTCCATATTAGCCATTGCCGCAGGCTTATCATTGCTTGTGGAACCGATATAAGTACTATATGCCAACTGTGAAGTTGATAGATTCAGTTTCGCCACAAAACCACCATAACCCCCATTAAATATTGAATCGTATGCGTTCGATGTAGTGGGAAAATTGTTACTAGTTGTTTCTCCAGCGATTGTGCAAGTTTCCATTGTGTCCACAACAATTCCACAATCTCCGTCTAAGCCTGTGGTACCGAGAAATGTGCTGTATAGTAATTCAGAACCAGTGGCATTTAGATGAGAGATAAAGCAGTCGTATCCACCATTCTGCACTGTATCATATGCACCTGCTGTTACAGGAAAGTCGGTGCTGGCGGTAGTACCGGCAATGTAAACGCCACCGTTTCTATCTTTAACTATCCCTGAACACGCCTCCTCATAAGAACCACCCAGAAACGTGCTATAGATAAGCTGAGAACCTGTGTTATTTAAATGTGCAACGAAGATATCCTGCCATCCACCATTGTAAGACCGATCATACGCGCCTATAGTTGCGGGGAAATCGGTGCTGTTGGTTGTACCAACAAAAATAAATCCACCATAACCATCGGTAACACCTGCACCCACAGCATCGGTTAGTGAACCACCAATGTAAGTGCAATACGACAAAGTGGTCCCTGCATTGTTCAG
>CAZPUW010000065.1:0-10397 GCA_964589795.1 uncultured bacterium | reverse complement strand
AATGGTTACGAGTTACGTGTGGACATTCACGACAGGTAATGCGGTCGACGTCACTCCTCCAACGGTAATTTCGAATGTGCCATCCAATAACGCCACGCTGGTGCCGTTGAATGTGAACATTTCTGCGACGTTCAGTGAAGCGATGGCTCCGTTGACGATCACGACGACTACGATGACCTTGCATCAAGGACTAACCTTGATTTCCGGTAATGTCACGTATACGGGTGTTACCGCGAATTTCAATCCGACGGTAGCTTTACTACCAAGCACAATTTACACGGCAACGGTAACGACTGGTGTCACGGACTTGGCCGGTAATGCAATGGTCGCGAATTATGTGTGGACATTTACAACCGGTGTAGCTCCGGACACAACTCGACCCACGGTATTGGCTACAGTTCCAGTGAATAATGCCACGCTTGTAGCGTTGAATGCAAACGTTACTGCGACCTTTAGTGAAGCAATGGCTCCACTGACGATAAATACCACCACCATAACACTACGACAAGGGACAACACCTGTAATCGGTACAGTGAGCTACAGTGGTGTAACTGCCACTTTCCATCCGGTCGCGGCTTTGATTTCGAGCACGGTATATACGGCTACAGTAACTACCGGTGTCACTGATTTGGCCGGTAATGCCTTAGCCACGAACTACGTATGGACATTCACGACCGCCGATGTAACTCCGCCGACAGTTATTGCCACCAACCCGCTTAATAATGCGAATGGCGTTTCAGTAAATGGAAACATATCTGCAACGTTCAGTGAAGCGATGGATTCGACGACGATAACAAGCGCAACGATGACATTGCATCATGGGTTAACGTCGGTAACCGGTACGGTTTCTTATGCTGCCCATATTGCAAGCTTCACTCCGACCGCTAACCTGCTTTCGAGCGCAGTGTACACCGCGACAATAACAACCGGTGTCACCGACTTGGCAGGTAATCACATGGCTAACAATTTTGTGTGGACATTTACAACCGGTGATTTTAATCCACCCACAGTTGTTTCAACAATTCCGGCGAACAACGCTATTGCGGTGTCGGTGAATGCGAACATCTTTGCGACGTTCAGCGAAGCAATGGATACGACGACAATAACGAGCAGCACCATGACACTGCATCAAGGACTCACCTCGGTACCGGGTGTCGTGAGTTACAACAGACTGACCACAACTGCGGGATTTAATCCGACCAATCCTTTGTTAGCGAATACAGTATACACCGGTACAATAACTAACGCTGTCCACGATACGTCGGGCAATGCAATGGTGGCGAATTACGTGTGGACGTTTACTACCGCAGCGGGTATTACTCCGCCGACCGTAATTCTTACTTCACCCGCTAACAACTCGACCGGCGCACAATTGGACGTGAATGTCACTGCGACTTTCAGTCAGGTGATGAATCCGACGACAATCGATTCTAATACATTTACACTAAGGCAAGGGTTAACCCCGATTCATGGTGTAGTGAGTTATTCGGGAGTTGTCGCCACGTTTAACCCTGACAGCGATTTGGTTGCGAATACTGTATATACAGCGACGGTAACGACAGGTGTGCACGACACGTCCGGCCTTGCAATGGCACATGATACAGTGTGGACGTTCACTACCGGTGCATTTATCAACCTAAGAACAGCGGCTAATTTCGCAATTCTTGGTGGTTCGACAGTAACTAACACCGGATTAACGTTTATCACCGGCGATCTTGGTGTCGCTCCGGGCGCCGCAGTTACCGGATTTCCTCCGGGCGTGGTGAGTGGTTCGATTCATGCTGGTGACGCAGTTGCAACGCAAGCTGTTCTCGATTTGACAACCGCTTATAATGAAGCAGCCGCACGGTCGAATGCACCGATAACCGTTTCAGGTAATATCGGTGGACAAACGCTCGCACCCGGTCTTTATATGTCGACTTCTTCACTGGCAATTTCATCCGGCGATCTTACACTCGCTGGTGACGCCAATGCTGTATGGGTATTCCAAATCGCTTCGACATTGACCGTGACGAGTGGACGTCAGGTTATCCTGAGTGGTGGAGCGCTGCCTAAGAATATCTATTGGCAAGTAGGTACTTCAGCAACACTTGGAACGACTTCTGTATTCAAAGGAAACATACTGGCTGATCAATCCATTTCGCTTCTGACCGGAGCAACTTTGGACGGTAGAGCTTTAACACGGATTGCCGCAGTCACTTTAGACGCCAACACCGTTGTTAGACCTGCTCCGTAGGTTTCTGTTCCGCATCGAGCTGGGTTACGGTAAACACCTTACATGATAAGACCAGCGAAAAATTAAATTTTCGCTGGTCCGGTAAGGAAAAAAATTCTATACCAATGAGGTCATTATGTTTCAACATCACTCTTTACTCTGCAAGGTTTCAATAATATTGCTACTCTTGCTTTCTCTTCCCGCCGTGCTTCTTGCACAAGACGGCATCCGATTACAACCGAAGTGGTGGTTCGGCGGCGCGGTAGGTGCCAATTACAATTGGTATGACGGAACGGCTCAGGTCATCAATAACTGTTTGACATCACCAACTCCATTTCATAAAGGTTCCGGACTGGGTCCCTATGGCGGAATCGGTATAGAGTTTCGTCCAAACCCGGTATGGGGCGGAATGCTCTATGTGGCTTATGATGACAGACAAGGCAAATGGGACAACGTTATTTGTCCCAAAGGAAATACCTTGTCGTTAGAAACGAACCGCAGTTACCTTTCAATTGAACCAAGTTTGAGGGTCGCACCATTCTCATCAAAATTCTATATGTTTATTGGCCCTCGTGTTGGACTCAATCTATCCAAAATGTTCACATTCAAAGTGAATGGTAATATCTACGCGAAAGACCAATGGAGTGATTTGCGTGCAACAGTTGTTTCTGGCCAAGTTGGCGCAGGATATGACGTTCCACTCTCGCACCCCCTAGATCCCACACAAATCGTGCTTTCACCATTTGTCGCATATCATCCTTATTTCGGACAGAATCCGCGCACGACTGAAAACTGGGCGATAACTACAGTTCGGGCAGGCGTGATTCTTAAAATCGGACATGCAACAGTTGAAAACGCCGTCGCACGCGCACCAGTTATGGCAGAGGAAGACGTCGTGTTCACAGTGCGTGCACCACTGGCCGTACCGGTCAAGCGTCGCGTACGCGAAACGTTCCCACTCCGTAATTATGTATTCTTCGATGAAGGATCTAACGGCATCCCGGGTAGATATGTAGCGTTGACGAAAGACCAAGCAACCAGTTTCAAAGAAGAACAATTACAGGAAGTCCAGCCGAAGAGTGAGACCGGACGTTCACTGCGACAGATGACTGTGTACTACAATATCCTGAATATCCTTGGCGACCGGATGAGGAAAAATCCGACCATTACTATTTCATTAAGTGGTGCATCGGATAAAGGGCCGGAACAAGGAAAAGCACGTGCGGAAATGGTCAAGCTGTATCTCGTAAACGTATTTGGTATCGATAGCTCAAGGATTTCTACGGAAGGTCGAACGAAACCACGAATTCCATCGGAACAACCGGGTGGAACGAAAGAACTTGACTTACTTCGAGCAGGTGATCAGCGAGTGGATATTGAAAGTAGTTCGCCTGAGATGCTGGTACAGGTCGGCGGTGCACCTCATGATATGTTGAAACCGGTACAAATTGTAGCGGAAGTAGAAGATCCACTTGACAGCCATGTCTTTTTCAATGTAGTTGGTGCGAAGGCATTGTACACATCGTGGTCGTTGGTTCTCACTGATGAAAAAGGGACGGTTGAACATTACGGCCCATTCACAAGTGAACGTGAAACGATACCCGGAAATACAATTCTTGGCGACCGTGCACAAGGTGTTTACACCGTCGCACTGGTCGGCCAAACTAAGAGTGGAAAAGTTGTCAGGAAAGAAACAACCATACGATTGTTCCATCGATATGCACCGGTTCCTGAAGCGATACGATTCAGCATTCTATTTGATTTCGACAAATCAAAGACGGTTGCGACGTATGAAAAATTCCTCACTGAGATTGTTGTACCACTCATCGCCGATAGCAGTATCGTTGTCATACATGGACATACCGATATCATCGGAGACGAAGATTACAACTACAACTTATCACATGAACGTGCTCAAGATGCAAAGGGTATTCTCGAGAAAGCGATTGCGAAATCCGGAAAACACGGTGTGACAGTTGAGGCATACGAATTCGGTGAAGATTTGAAATACGCTCCGTTTGGAAACGATTTACCGGAAGAGCGGTTCTACAATCGAACGGTAATCATTGACATCGTTCCAACGAAGTAAATTCGAAAGTTACTTTTCAGGAGTAGCTGATAATACAGAGTGTTAGATGAGGTGTTTCGGCAGGGGTTTGACTTGATTTACCCCTGCCGTTACTTCCAAATCTGGCGATAGATTGGCTAAGTTGTTATTATGATGTCACTTCTTGTGTTTGGGGAACACTGGAACGATTGATGTAGAACACTCTTTCGAATGCTTGTAATGCGTTGGAATTACCTAACTAATGGTTATATTGTCAACTGACAGTCGGACATTAATTTTTTCTTCATACTCAATGCCCGGTTTTAAAGTAACCATTAACGAAGAAAGTGTTCTGTGATGACGACAGTTCATAAGAGTAACAAAGTGACGGTAGAAATCAATAAAGTGATTGACTTGACAACGCCGTTTGATCCGAATACGCCTCGGGGGCAGATATTCACAGCGGCTACGCAGTTGTTTGCGGAAAATGGATTGAAGGGTACGAACACCCGTGCGATAGCTCAAGCCGCGGGCGTCAAGCAGGTCATGTTGCACTACTACTTCGGAAGTAAGATTCAACTTTACGAAGCGATACTGAAAAAAGAAAGTATGGAATTGTTGGATTCGATTGTCGCGAACAGCAATCACTTCAAATCACCGGAAGAGATGTTTGTTGAAATACCGATTCGGATGATGTCATTGTTACACGACAACCCGCAATGGACAATGTTATTACGGCACGAAATTGCGGATGGTGCGGAGCATTTACGACGGGCTTTACGGGATGTAGCGGAACAAGGGCCGCTCGGTGCGGGTCTTCAGTTCCATGATGCTTATCAGAAAGCAGTTAAAGCCGGAAAGATTGTCGATCTTCCAATTGAAGCGGTGCGGGAATGTTTACTGGCGTTCGGGTATAGCGCTATCTACCTGACACCATTGGTTTCGTTAATTAATGAACGCGACTTTCACGACGAAATGGTATGGAATGAATGGAAGCTGACATTGAGCACCATACTCAAAAGAGGATTGCTGATTACCGACCCACTCGCCAAAACAAAGGCGAAGCCATAATCAGTCGGAAACGGCGAGTGGCTGACAACTTCTTCTCTGATTGGAAGAATCCTTCAATAACACAGGAATTATGCTAAAATAATTCTATAGAACACTTCCATTGATGGGTAGAATTGCCGCAGGTCGCTTGACAGTGTCGCATGATTATATCAACTGATAGTAATATCCATACTGTCGCGAAACGAAAATAAGAAGTAGGTGTAACATGTTTAAAAATGACTCATCCGAAAGCGTGAAGCTGAAAAATTCTGCGGTTCAAATTGGTAGTCCATCTGATGACACCGTTCCTAAGAGTGACATAACCACTTTGTTAATTCCGATTGATCCGAACACTCCCCGCGGTAAAATCTTCGCAGCCGCAACGAAACTTTTTTCTGAATTTGGATTCAAGGAGACAAATACCCGTGCAATCGCTAAAGAAGCAGGGGTAAAACAAGTCATGCTTCATTATTACTTCGGCAGCAAAGAGAGCTTGTACGAAGCAGTGCTGAAGTTTGAAGGTACGTCGATGTTGGCGGTCATCTTCGGTGAAAATCCGGAACAGAAACCGGCTGAAGAAATGCTAATTGACTCGCCGATCAGGTTGATGACGGTACTGCATGATAACCCGCAATGGGCATCGTTGTTGCGGCACGAAATCGCAGATGGGGCAATCCATCTGAGGCGGGCGTTGCAGGATGTATCCGAACAGGGACCGTTAGGTGCGAATCGGCATTTTCACGATGCATATCTGAAAGCAGTATTCGAGGGCAAAGTTATAAAGTTACCAATCGAAGCAGTTCGGGAATGTCTGCTCGCCATTGGTTACAGTGCCATCTATCTCGCCCCTTTAATCTCAATGATAAACGAGCGGAATTTCCATGATGAAATCGTATGGGAAGAGTGGAAACTCACTTTAAGCACCATTCTAAAACGAGGATTGCTAATCAATCCCCCACAACTGAAACCAGACGGTACAGTTACAGAAATAAATGGACATGAATTACGTAAGCAAGTTGTCAAGCCGTCGTAAAAACGGCTTTGAAACACAAGAGAGGTTATCATGGCGGAAGAAAAATCGATCGGAACCGGTAAAAAGATTTTTGGCATTATCGGTATTCTCGCGACGGTAGCGCGGTTGATATGGCAAATCGTACGGTTAAACCGGAAAGTTCCCGTGCCGGTAAAAGAAAAAGTACAACCGTAACTCAAACACTATTTCGAGGCAGACGTGAAAAAGAAGACAACAACGAAACAAGGCAAAGAATTTTGCGGTACAATCCAGCAACGTCCAATTGGCGGAGCCAGTGAATGGCAAGAAGTTAGTGAAGCGAGCGACGATTTATTGATCGAACGTTCATTACAAGGTGATGCGCTTGCGTTCCACGCTTTGGTCGAACGATATCGTACCCGGGTAGCAGCAATCTCTTTTCAGGTGCTCGGTAATTACGAAGACGCCCGCGACGTAACGCAGGATGTATTCGTAAAACTCTTCCGTAGTTTGCACACATTCGATACCGACAAAAAGTTTTTTACATGGTTGTACCGGATGACAACGAACGCAAGTATCGATTATTTGCGATCACGCCGCAAACGCAGTCTCGAAAATTCAATCGAAGAGCAACCGGAATATTATCAGGAGACGATTCCTCATCCCGATGGGGACGGTTTCGCAAGGATCGAGTCCAATGAGATCAACGGATTTATTCGCACCCTCGCTGACCGGTTGAACTCGAATCAACGCCGAGCATTCGTGTTATGCGACCTCGAAGGCATGAGTTCGGTTGAAACCTGTAAAATCATGAGTTGCCAGAAAGTCACTTTGCGGTGGTATTTACACCAAGCCCGCAAAAACATTCGGGGTGAGGTGGTAAAACATTATCCCGAATATGCAATCGCTTAAATAGAAATATTCATTCACCATAAGGAGTTTTTACATGACCAGTCTCACTATCCAAGGAAGTTGGAATGAAGTCGCCGGTAAGCTTAAGCAAAAATATGCCAACCTGACCGATGACGACCTTCTATTTAAAGAAGGGAAGGAAGAAGAATTGTTGGGAAGATTACAGTCAAAACTCGGACAAACCAAAGAAAAGATTCGCGAAATCATTTCGAAAATCTGACGAATTTGATTCGAGCGACACTTTGTATACAAAACTATGTCCTTTTACAGTGAGAGGAGTGCGTAATGCGTCAAACCTTCAACTATTTATTTAGCAAAAACAAAATATTGCTTGCCGACATCATGGAAATAATGGCCGTCTTGATGGTAGCGATTGCGTTATTCACATTGGTAATAAGTTGCTCAAAATCATCGGAGCAAAAACTTGCCGATGCGAAAGTAAATGCCATTGAAGCGAATCAAAACGTGAAAGAAGCAGTTCAGGCGGAAGCGAACGATGAATGGCTAAAATTCAAGGCGGCGTACGAAGTTAAAATCGCAGAGAATGATTCGATAGTCGCAGCGTACAAAGCAAAGATGAAAAAGGCAGATGGTAAGCTGAAAACGAAATATGACAAGAAAATAGATGCGTTAGAGAAAAAAAATAACGAATTGAAAGCGAAGTTAGATGACTACAAAGACAGCGGTAAAAGTGCCTGGGAACAATTCAAGAGTGAGTTTACACACGATATGGATGAATTGGGTACTGCGCTCAAAGATTTCACTGTCGATAACAAGAAATAGGATACGTTTGTAATGAAAGCACTTGTATATCACGGTCCCGGGAAAAGCGCCTGGGAAGATAAACCGAAACCGACGTTAAAAGAAGCCACCGATGCAATAGTCGCAATTATGCAAACGACTATTTGCGGTACTGATCTGCATATCCTGAAAGGGGACGTTCCTGAAGTCCCGATTGAACTTATTCTGGGACACGAAGGGGTCGGCATCGTCACCGAAATCGGTTCTAATGTTACAAACATCAAAGTTGGCGACCGAGTAATCATCTCTTGCGTTACCTCGTGCAGAAAGTGTGCGGCATGCGACAAAGGAATGTATTCACATTGCGAGAATGGCGGATGGATCCTCGGACATCTTATCGATGGAACACAAGCGGAATTTGTAAGAATCCCTTATGCCGATACGAGTTTGTACCACATACCAGAAGGCGCCGATGAAGAAGCACTGGTCATGCTTAGCGATATTTTGCCTACCGGCTACGAATGCGGCGTACTCAACGGGCACGTAAAACCGGGAGATACTGTTGCGATTATCGGGTCCGGCCCGATTGGACTCGCCGCATTACTTACCGCGCAATTCTATTCGCCTTCGGAAATTATTATGGTCGACCCGGATCAGAACCGGCTTGATACTGCGAAGAAACTTGGTGCAACGCTTTTCATCCAGAATGACAAGGGTAACGCCATCGCTAAAATAATGAAGCTTACCGACGGAAAAGGCGTGGATGTTGCAATCGAAGCCGTAGGTGTTCCCGCAACGTTTGATATATGTCAAGGAATTATTGCCGATGGTGGACATATCGCCAATGTTGGTGTACATGGTAAAAGCGTCGAATTGCATTTGGAAAAACTTTGGTCGAGCAATATTACCATTACCACAAGATTAGTTGATACGGTAACAACCCGTGTACTACTGAAGGCAGTTTTGTCGGGGAAATTACACCCGAAACAATTAATCACACACCACTTCGAACTAAAAGATATTTTACAGGCATACGATACTTTTGGAAACGCTGCCCGTGAAAAAGCATTAAAGATTATTCTCACAAACGGGCCAATGATTGATCTCTCAAACGGTAAAAACGTTACGCTTTTACCTCAGGTAACGACGTGACCTGTCATTGATATAATAGTTGTTTCGCGCAACATTCACTTAAATCTCATACAAATGTTAAGGAGTAATTCATGGGTTATTTATTCGGATTAGTGGGTGGAACTTTATCAATATGGACTTTGATATTGATAATTTTAGTCATCCTTTTAGCGGTCGCGATTATCAAGAATTAAACCCGAAGTAATCACGAACTTTATTGTTAACGAAATCATAACTGGGTCGGCATACTTTTGCATGTAAGCAGCCGTGCCGCATCATAAAATTTCCAAGTAAAACCATTGGAGCAGATCGCAATTAATCGGATTTGCGATGTGTAGAATCACCAACATGGAGTAACGATAATGAAACACCACAATCAACAGCAACAACGTCCCGCGCCGAAGCCATCGCATGAAGTAGTCGCAAAGAAAGCTTACACCATTTACCTAAACGAAGGATGTCCGGATGGCCGCGATTTAGAGAATTGGTTACAAGCCGAAAACGAAGAACGAACGATGTTATCGAATGACGGGAAGCAAGAGTTACCGAAGAGCGGCAGTCATGACGAAAACCGCTATAAGGTTTAGTATCAGCCAAGAAAGAAGTTGCCCATGAGCGCAACCAAATCCGAGGTCAAGGATCTCGTGTGCGGAATGATGGTAGACAAATCAACCAGTTTCCGCACTGAATTCGAAGGTATATCATTCTATTTCTGCAGTAATAATTGCAGGCAAAAGTATACATCATTTATTACCAATGTTAAGCCGGAAAAAAATGCCATCTGCAACATTGGCGAACGTCAGTACATTCACAGCATTGATCATGCTTACGTGACACAGTCAATATTAAATACCAACCAGCTATTCAGAACAATTTATTAAAAAATCGAATTTATTAGCCGGTTGTGGTAAATAAAACGGAAGGTTTTATGATGCAACATGCACATGGTTGGATCGGCGGGGGAGTATGGAGTTGGACGATATTCGGTATCATCCTAATGGTCCTGTTGGTTTTCGTTCTTGATAAGATGGGCAAGAAAAAACCGTAAATCCACTACCGAATTATTTATACTTACTCTGAGGATCCAGAATTGCCAAGTACCGTTACAACGATCAACCGCATTGCTTTTATCGGCAACTATTCGCCGCGCCAATGTGGTATTGCGACATTCACCACCGACTTATGTGAAGCGGTAGCCGCAGAATTCGTTGAGACAAAATGCATCGCACTGCCCGTTAACGATACTGAAACCGGATATGCTTATCCACCACGCGTACGTTTTGAATTGACCGAAAAGGATATTGATTCTT
>CAZPUW010000064.1:0-10527 GCA_964589795.1 uncultured bacterium | reverse complement strand
TGAATTCCTCAAAATCGAGAAAGACCAGTGCCATACCTTGACGGTGTAATAATCCATCTTCCTCAAATTTAGACAGCAATCTTGAAACCGTTTCGCGGCTTGTTCCCGCGAGATTTGCAATGTCGCGTTGTAACGGAAGATTCTGAATTACGACTTTACCGTCGCGTATCGTTCCGATATCTTCTGCCATACGCACCAGTGTGTTTGCAACACGGCCACGGGCGTCTTTGAGCGTTAAGCTCTTAATCTGTGCGTCCGATTTGCGGAGACGGTTGGCAAGTTCCTTAAGAAGCTCTACAGCGATGCTGGGATACTTGTCGAGCAGGTCGAGGAATTGATTACGGTTCAACACCCACAATTCGACGTCTTCGATTGATGTGACGGTTGCGCTACGGGCAAGGCCGTCGATAATCGATAACTCCCCGAAGATGTCACCCTCGCCAAGGATGGCGAAGATTGCTTCACCTCCTTCGTTCGAGATGCCGCTGACTTTTACCCGCCCTTTTTCAATGACGAAAAGGTTCTGTCCCAAATCGTCTTCGAAAATAATCAGGTTATTCCTTTTGAATCGCTTTGAGACCATAAGCTCGGAAATCCGTTCCAAGTCCATGGTCGGCAGTCCGCGAAATAATGGTACGTTGCGTAAAAGGTCAAATCTCATTTGCCGCGCTCCAATTGTTCGGTGGTTGAATCTCCACTATCCAACTGTAGTAATTTACGTAATAATTCTATCCGTTCGTCAATAGGAAGCATACGATTAATTAATAATTGCTTTCCGTCGGGGCTTACCCACGCTCCACCGCGAAAGTCTCCCGTTTGGTGACGAACACTGCGAAACCGCGTCCGCGCCATATCCAATAATGTATCGTATTCTTTTGACTTACTCATCAATGCGCTACAACAGTTTTTCCCGGCGTTCCCGGTTCAGTGCTGCGACAACCTCCCGCACTTCCTGTACCTTATCGATATGGCACACTAATGTAGCATCGTCGGTATGCACTACCACAATGTTTTCCAGACCCACAACCGCAGTATAATGGCCTGTACTGTGAATATAACATCCATTTGATTCTACGAATTCACCATCACCCAAAACTGCGTTATTATTCTGATCGGAGGGATGAAGCCGTTTTACTTCGCTCCAGTTGCCAACGTCGGACCAACCAATCTCTGCGGGGATTACTAAGACGTTCTTGGCATGTTCCATGATGCCTTTATCGAAAGATATTGGCTTTGTTTGCGCATACAAATGCTTTCGTGCCTTCATTTCATCACGGGTACCGATTGTCTGGCTGTATTTCATGAGATCGTGGTGAAAATCCGGTAAGTAACGGCGGAATTCCTCCAAGAGTGTATCCGCCCGAACAACGAAAATTCCTGCATTCCACAAAAAATCACCGGAACGTAAAAACATTTCCGCATCGCTACGGTCAGGTTTCTCGGCAAAAGTTCGCACCCGATAAACACCCGGAGCGGGAACTCCGTTCATCTCATACTGAATGTACCCATAACCCGTTTCGGGGCGGGTTGGACGGATTCCAATCGTCACCAGTGTATCGTCTTGCTGGGCTTGAGTTATCGCGAGTGCGAGAATTTGGCGAAATTCTTCTTCGCGTTCGATACGATGGTCGGCGGGAAGAAATATAATGACCGCCGAAGGGGTGGTTTTAGCAATATGGACTGCCGCTAATGCGATACAAGGAGCGGTATTCCGCCCTTCCGGTTCGGCAATAAACTGGCTGCGTTGGAGTGCCGGTACCGATTTACGGATTCCTTCGATTTGATCTTCGACTGTAACAATAAATGTCATATCCGTCGAGATGAGTGGAGATAACCGGTCCACTGTTTCTTGGATAAGTGTTTTATCACCGAAAATTTTTAGTAACTGTTTCGGGCGGGAGCGACGGGATAGCGGCCAAAACCTCGATCCGATTCCCCCAGCCATAATAACAGCATAAGTCATGAAGTAGTCCGTTATTCTCAATAAAATTGCAAGCTCTTAATGTACTGAATAGAGTGGTAATCGACAAAACAGGTAATAGTCATATAGTACTCATAAAACCAATTTCATGCTATTACATTTTTCCTATTGAAATTGAAACCCAATCACCGTAACCGTAACCGAATACCCTCATTCGTCCAACGCGACCGTACCCGAACGGTATCACGCGAAATCGTTAGTGGTTCCGCAAACCGGAATGGACGTAAATGTCCGACATCCGGGTAACCATTTTGGTTCCAATCGCAGAAGGCGCGTAAATGATACGTTCCGGGCATCACTAATAACTCAGCATGGCTTGTATCGCTTGTTATATCTGCACCTGCAGTTGCGTTATTCGTCCAACCAAATGCACTGCCGGGTAAATTGCTTAGAACTGCTTCGACTCGTACGGCACCTTTCCGCCCTAAAAAGTTGTCATCTACTTTGACCTGCATCGAACCAGTGGTGTCTTCAGGAAGCACTTGAAAACGATAATCAATTGTGGTGTCTTGCGAAGCAACACCGGTCATCGACTTCCAATTCTTAGTCGAGATGGACAAATTGAAGGTACTTCGTTCCGGTAATTTATTTGTCGGAGCAATCTTCGCCGTCACGGCGTCCGTCTGGCGAACGTTGAATTGCAATTTGGTGGAATCCGGTAATAGCATACCTGTGATACTATTGTTGATTGTTCCTAATTCCAAACTGGTCGAAGTCTGGAGTATCCAAGTCGGCATCGTTGTTACCCATCCCGGCATCGGGTTTAACGAGAAAATATGAGGAGCCAGAGTATCATCTGTTTTTATCCGGGTAGGAAATGGCTTTGTAACAATAGAATCCGGTAGTGCGTTTTCCTGACGGTCGATTAAATTCCCGAATGCTAATTGTAACGTATCCTTAGGTGGAGTCGAAGGGAATACTGTCCACCATTTCAAAGAATCTGATGGATCGGGATACGATATCCCGACAAAGGAATTTGGGTCGACGGCATGGATGAACGGGTTTCTGCCGAATGCCGCATAAACTGGACGAGTAAACCGAATAGATGCGATTTGAGGAGCTACCATTCGTGCGGAAAGAATCTGTGGTGCAATTGTGTCCCGGTTTGCGAGTTGAAAAGTAAACAGGATTGAAGAATCGCGTGGGACGATTGCATCGTCGAATGTAATACCAAGCCGGTCGTTAGTTGGATCATAGCGATGGTCGCCGTCTTTATCATCGAGCGCAAACAACCGGTACTTACCATTAGTCAATCCCGACAATACAAATTTTCCTGCACTATCAGTTGATGCGACAACATCAGGAACATCCCACCACGGTTCTGGCTCACCGTTGCGAAATCGTGCGGTAAAACCGGGATCAACACGCCATCCCCATATCCAGATACCTCTTCGGTCACCGGTATCATAAATCTGGCCACGGATAAAACCCTTGTCAATGCTGTCTCCGGTGCTAAATACCAACTCGAGCGGTTGCGACATCGGGTTATTTCGTTCATTTTTTAGTTGAGAAGAAAGAGTAAGTCGGTAAGTACGGTCTTTTTGCAACGGTTCCATTGGCTGAATGACAAGTTTTCGTCCCTTCGTCAGGACTTTCAACCCGCTTTTCGGAAATGGTGAGAGCGAAACAAGATTCGGTTCGGTGCGCTGTAACCGTGCATAGAATAAAATCTCCAACTTAGAGTTCACATCTACTTTTGTTTGCCCTTGTTCAGGTATTGTGCTAATGGGTGTCGGACCCGTGTTATCGACCGGGCCGCCGGGTGGTGGTTGAATTTTCGCACAACCGATGGCAATCAACATGAGACCGTATAAAACAACGGCATAAGTTCTTTTAGTAATATCTGTTGTAAACATCACTGTAGGTAAATCACTTTCCGGACGGGTAATGGGCCGCTTTCCGCAATTGCAGAGACGAAGTAAGCGCCATGCGGTAAACCAATCAACGAAAGGGTTGATGTTTGTTGTCCGTTCATATTTTGTGTTCTAACCAGTTGGCCTAAAATATTATACAAATTTAATTTTTGCATACCCGATGTCGAACTAATGTTGATTGTCGAGCCGGAGGTTTTCACGGTTATACTTGGTTGAGTGCGCGACGTTCCTTCATGCAAAGAAGAAGATCCCCGCCATTGCGCAGCAAGTTGCACCGCTTGTTGTTGCGTAGGCGCATAATAGATACGGAAACCAAAATCGTAGTATCCATTGCCCGGAATTGAAATTGAGGGCGTGGCGAATAGCATCGCATAATCGTTTGCGGAGTTCTGCTGGCCATCCGAGCCGGTCCAAATTAAATCTAAGTACTTCTGCTGGTCTATCCATTGTGCACTGTTTATCGTCGAGGCAAGTATTAATCTCGCGACGCTCAACGAACCGTGATTGACGAACACACCATACCTCGATGCTTGCGATGCATCCCCAATTGTTAACAAACGTGCTGTCGTATCGGTATAACCGACGTCATTCCCCGGATTACCCACGTCGAAATCGATTATCCATCCTGCGATGATATTATTCAAAGTTGACACTGTATTATTGTGAATTCGTCCTGTAATATCAACTGCCGGTACGGTCGCAGTTTGACTAACCATCTGTGCTGACCAATCCACACTGATAGGCAACGTCGAATGGCTCGGTACTAATGTGGCGGTGGTCTGAATTTGTTGGGGAGGAGTACCGGTTACAGTGACTGGCTGGTTTAAGGGAACCTGCCAATCAAAACCGGTATTGTTATCATCACCGAAAATATTGTCTTCAACCGCATTCGATCCATAACTGAGAAGAAACGAACCGTGAAAAATCACACCGGGTGTATTCGGAGGCGATTGTAACGAAACACCAACCGGTAACGATGTGTATGGATCGTATAAGCCAATTGCGCCGATACCGGAAAAAGTAAGCCGCATCTGACTGTCTTCAATCGTCGCTTCCGGTGGTGCTATTCGGTGAGTGCTGGAACCGTAATACCGTGTGTAACCATTTCCAGTGACGCGCCACCCAGCAATTATCGTTGAACCACGAAATGTACCGGAGGGAAGGATTGCGCTTAAAGTTCCGTTCCAAAGTGTCCCATTTTGTGAACTTGTCATGGCAGTTGAAGCAGTTGTCCAAGTAGCGCCGTTCATTTGCGTTCCCATCAAAATCAACGGCTCGGTACTGGGTTGGTCAAGTTGTATCGGAATTGTTAAATGCATCGTACCGAATGGTTGTTCGGTCCCGCTCCACATTGCGTCCGTCGTACCTTGTTGTCTCATCGCTTCTGTCACAGCACGGTATGCATTCACTCTCATTGCTGGATGATTGATGACATCCACCATTTGATCACCGGTGCTAATCAGTATGGTTCGAACTTGTTGTGGTGTGGCATCAGGCAAAACCGATTTTATCAATGCTCCTACTCCGGCGGCACAGGGCGAAGCCATCGAAGTACCACTGATAACTGCGAAGCCGCTCCTCGGAAATATCGAAGGGATATCCATGCCGGGCGCCCACACCGACACGGTGATGTTACGGTTACTGAAGTAAGCGGGAAAATCTTCGCGGGTCGATGCTCCAACTGAAATGACACCGGGCAGTGCTGCCGGATACAACATACTGTCGATTGGTGAGGCCGGTGTCGAATTTCCCGCTGCGCAGAAAACGCTCACTCCTTGGCTTATTGCATATTCAACGACGTCCGCTTCCGCCGATGAAATGAAAGTACCGCCCCACGAACAATTGATAATTTTCGCACCACGTAGAACCGCATAGTAAATCCCATCATAACCATAGCTGATGGATTCTCCGGCTCCCGTCCGAATAGCCAATAGCTTTACATGAGGTGCGACCCCTTCACCAAATTGTCCGTTTTGCGCGGCAAGAATGATACCGGCAACGTGTGTACCATGCGATTCAGTCGTTGTAGGTGGTGTGGGATCATCGTTATTGTCAACAAAATTCCAACCGTGGATGTCGTCGATAAATCCATTATGGTCATCATCGACGCCGGTTTGTCCTAATCTTTCCGCTTGGTTGATAGCAATCTGGTTAATTAAGTCAGGGTGAGTAATATCCGTGCCGACGTCCACCACAGCAACAATCACATCCGAACTTCCCGAAGTTACCGACCATGCCTGATTTGCATAGATTCTATCCAGTTGCCATTGCATGTAACGGTATGGTTCAGTATCACCTACTGATTCCGTACGATTACCGGTGCCATTTGTGAAACCGGGTCGATGAATTTCCGGTAACACTTGTAAACGTCTTGCTGGAAGAGTGTCCACACAAATGATAGTACCATTCGACACAAGCGATGATATGTCAGTTTGACTATCGTCGAGAAACAACCACCGTCCTAAAGAAGTGTGTGCTTCCGCACCGGGAAAAACGTCATTCACGACATTTCCACCAGACTTGGATCTCGTTGCAAATGAATTCTTATCGATGTTTGCCGATAGTTTAACTGCAATAGTTTTACTAAAAGAGGTCTGAATTGAGAAAGCGAATGAAAAGATTGAGGCGAGGATAAATAACCGTTGACTAATCATGGTAACTCCTCGAAAGCCCGCGAGAACATCCATACCGACATTAGGATTTGAACGGAAGCAAAAGTAACTCGGAACCACTTGCTTGCATGTTTCTTGTTCAATATAGCACCAAATTGTGCCCCGGGTATGGTACCTATTGCCACCGCAATCGAAACTTTCGGCCAAACATAACCAATAGTTCCTTCTGGTAACCCCGGTACACCAATCCCACCCCACAGGTAACTCAGTGCGGCGGCGGCAGAAGTGAATATCAAAACCGCGCTACTGGTTCCAGCAAGGTTTTTTGTGGGAACCCCGAAAAGCCCAACTAACAATGGAATCAAGATGATTCCACCACCGAGCCCGGTTAAGATTGCAATAATACCGATTAGCACTCCGCAACCAAGCATCAACCAACCATTCAAATTACGCATGGTTTCTGCTTCCGGTTTATTCCGGCTCAGAAACCCTTGGATACCAAGTACCAGTATCATAGATGCAAATATGAGCAGAAGCGTAGAACCGTGAATATTTTCAGCACACCGCCCAATAATTGCGTGGAGAGTAAACTTCCGGCGACAAACCACGGTACAAACCGCCACATTACAAGTTTCTGCATCGTCTGACGGATGGTTGAAGAAATCATCGTAACCGACGTAACGGTCAACATCGACCCCATCGCTAAATGCGTTCTTACGTTGGCTGGAACCCCTTGTTCCCGAAACAACTCGAGGGTCAGCGGTATTAGGATGATGTTACCACCGATACCGATAAACCCGGCTAATAATCCGACAAAAAACCCTGAAACGGTAAAGAGTATTAGTACAGGTATGTCCATAGAGTTGTTTGCGATCCAATGGTAAGTCAGAAGAAAATCAAGTACTAAACTGGTTTTGAGTACTTAATTCAGCTTACTTGGCATTAGTTTCAGCGAGTAATTCTTGTACTCGTTTCGGTTGTTTCAGTATTTCAACAGCTTTGAATACGACTGGGTCGTGTTCCATCGCAGCACGGTAACGTCCTTGATTTCCTAAATACCAACCTGCGGCTTCAATTGAAAGTAAGCGGTTTAATTCCTCTTTATTTTCCTGCCACACTTTTGCACGCTCAGAATCGATAATGCGGGAAACCGCATCAGTCATCGGCGCTACTTCGGCATGGGTATCGTGAGTTGCCAACCACGCTTTCACCGCCGTCCATTCTGCATCAATGTCCAGTGGCGCGGTAAATCCCTTTGCGAGTAGATAACTCTTAAATTGACTGATTAGTGCATCGTTTACTTTGATTTTCTTGTTCGATTTTACCGATAATGTGTCGCTAAGCGTTTCGTTTACGAATGATGATAAGTTTCCCGAGCGCAATAATTCAGTAACGAATGCGGTCGGCTTATAGTTATTAAGTTCAATGTCAGGCGCGATACCACCGAGTGCGAGTAACGAACGGCCATTCTTCGAGTGAAAAGTTTTACCTGATTCCGCTATACTGTCCGCACCGTGAAAATAATCGATTTTCTGAATTAATCTTCCCGACGGGGTATAATACTTCGCAGTTGTCAATTTCAAACTTGCATCACCCGGTAATCGCCTGACTGATTGCACTAATCCTTTTCCATAAGTGGGCATCCCGATAATGACCGCCCGGTCTTGGTCTTGTAGAGCACCTGCGACAATTTCGGATGCACTCGCGGAACCTTCATCTACCAATACTGAGAGGGCGCCGGTAAAGTGCGCTGGCAAATTAGCGCGATACTCTTGGACATCTGAACTATCACGGCCACGGGTCGAAACAATTAGTGTGTTCGAACCTAAAAATTGTTCGGCAACTTCGATGGCTACATTTAGCAGCCCACCGGGATTTTGTCGTAAATCCAACACGCACCGCTTCATCCCTTTATCAAGCAATGTGTCGATACTTCTGCTTAAATCACGCGATGCGTTGCGTCCGAAACGTAAAAGTTTTATATAACCTGTGCTATCGTCTATCATTCCCGCATAACCGACATCCTGTACTTCGATAGCAGCCCGTTTCATTTCAAAGCGAAGCACTTCATCCTTAACCCCGGAACGTTTTACTGTAACGACAATAGGTGTACCCGGATCTCCGCGCAGATGCGTAGAAGCTTTTAAAGTTGTCCAATTCACCGTTTTGAATGAATCTACTTCGATTAGCACATCACCAACCCGCATTCCGCTTTGAGCGGCGGGATAACCGTCAAATAACGACATAACTGTCAAATCGCGATTCGTGCCGCGTACCCCTAATTCAACCCCGATACCGCCGTATTTACCCGTAGACATTACATCGAGATCGCCGGCTTCCGATTTGTCCATAAATACGGTGTACGGGTCGAGCTTCGAAAGCATACCATCGATTCCGGCTCGTAAAATTAAATCATGATCGATATCATCGACATATTCACTGGTGAGTTCACGATACACCGCACCGAAGCGGGTAATACCGTCGCGTGCATCCTGATAGTCGTCGCGTTTTTGCCCTGCGGCAAATACTACCAATCCCCACGATACCAGAAATATCAATACGAACCGTTGCTGTGCAAGTTTCATTCTAAACCTTATTTATAATTATTTCGCGATAACCGATGAAGCATGGTGTGTTACCCACCAATCACTATGAACAACTGTATTCCAAATCGAATTATGAATGGCATTGATATTAGAATCGGCTTCTAAATGAACGAACCCTTTTCCCTCCGCAGATAAGAATGATCGCTGGATGGTTCGATAGAATTGTTCACCTGCCGATTCCATCCTGTCCGTTTCCAAGCCGCTAAGCCGCTTCCGTGCAACGGCTTTCTCGTAAGATAAATCAAGTATGAACGTGAAATCCGGTTGTAAATTCTGTGTTGCAAAATCAAGCGTTCGTTTTACTTCTTCGATAGGTAACCCACGTCCGACACCTTGATAAATTTCAGTGGATAAGCGATACCTATCCGCTATCACTACGTTGCTTTTTTGTAGTGTCGGTAAAATTTTACTTGCCACCAATTCTGCTCGCGAGGAACAAAATAGAAGCATTTCCGTTCGCGGGTTCATCCCCTCGGAACGATGCGATAACAAGATATCCCGTACTTCTTCGCCGATTTGTGTACCACCCGGTTCCCGTACAAGTAGTGGTTCTATGCTTTCTGCTTTAAATCGATTTTGCAATAGTTCGATTTGGGTCGTTTTCCCGGCGCCATCCACCCCTTCGAAAACGAGGAACAACCCGGTTATTGGGTTCATGGAGTAACTTCCACTTTTTGTTGTTTTCTTCTAACTGGTATTGGTTGCTTTCTTGATAACAGGTAAATACCACCAATCGTGATTGCTACTGAAAGCATTTGTGAGACGGTAATGGCCGAACCAACTGACTGGAACGGTTTCATACTGTCTTCATACCACCGTATCGATTCAATGTAAAACCGCACCGGCCCGTATATAGTAAGATACAAACCAAACAGTTGACCCGGATGCTTGAGTTTCTTTTCCGATCCAAGCAAGACAAACATCGTAATCAACGCCATACCCGACATATACAACTGTGTCGGTTGGATAGGGGTATCGGGAAAATGTTGCCCCGCAAGGCAATCTGACGGAAAAACCATTCCCCACGGTAGTTTGGTCGGCAATCCGAAGCAACACCCGTTCAGAAAGCATCCAATCCTCCCGAAAAATTCACCAAGCGCTAAGCTTGGAATCATCAGGTCGGCAAGCTTAAGTAACGGTACTTTTTTGTACCGGCTGAACGCGATTAAAGCGATTATCGCCGCAATCACACCGCCTAACAGCACAAGGCCGGCAATACCAATCGTCCCATCTGTTTGTATCGGGCTGACGGTATCAATCCAATGACCACGGAATTCATTTACATGGGTAATGATATAGAGCAACCGGGCACCAAACAGCGATGAAATTAAAATCCATAGCGAAACATCATACACGGTTTCGCGGGGAAAGCCGTGACTGTCGGCACGTCGTGCAGCAAGCAGGATGCCTCCGCTAAAACCTAAGAAAACCATCAGTCCGTAACTATGTAATAC
>CAZPUW010000063.1:0-10585 GCA_964589795.1 uncultured bacterium | reverse complement strand
ATCTTTACCATTGCTTTCCTTTTTTTATTCGCACACCGACCGGATTGCCGGAGTGTATTTCATACAATCCGCCAACTGGCGGATGACGCGGGCTTGCCAAGTATCTCAACCCAACAAGTCCCCCTTACTTCAAAATTTTATAACACAATCTTACAGATTACTACGCGCTGGCGTTTTATCCTAATCCAAACGGCATCTTCATTCCGTGTTTGCCGCCTTTGCCTATCTTACTCATCATTTTGCGCATCTGTTCATATTGATTGAGCAACCGGTTCACTTCCTGCAATGGCCGTCCACTACCGTTCGCAATGCGTTTGCGGCGCGAACCGTCGATAATCGTCGGACGTACCCGCTCGTATTTGGTCATGCTCTGGATAATCGCTTTGACGTACACAAGTTCTTTTTCGTCAATCTCGACCCCCTTGAGCTTGTTGCCAATACCGGGAATCATCTTCACAAGGTCCTGCAGCGAACCCATTTTCTTTATCGATTCGATTTGTTCGAGAAAATCATCGAATGTAAATGTCGCCGTCGCCATCCGGTCGGCAAGTTGCGCGGCTTTCTGCTCATCCACTACCCGCTGTGCCCGCTCGACCAATGTTACGATATCACCAAGACCGAGAATACGTTTTGCCATCCGGTCAGGGTGGAATGTTTCGAGGGCATCAGCTTTTTCGCCGGTACCGATGAACATCAATGGACGTCCGGTTACCGCGCGAATCGAAAGCGCTGCACCACCACGCGCATCGCCATCCATCTTGGTCAGCACGACACCATGAAAATCTATTCTTCGCGCAAATTCGACGGCGGTATTGACGGCATCCTGTCCGGTCATCGCATCGGCGACATACAAAATATCCGATGGGTTGACCGCGGCTTTAATTTTCTCCAACTCAACCATCATCTCGTCGTCAATGGCGAGACGGCCTGCTGTATCGATGAGTACCACATCGCGCGCCTGTCGGCGGGCATCGTCAATACCGTTTTTCACAATTGCGAGCGGTGTCTTACGGTCGCCGGTACTCACCGGTACACCGATTTTTTCACCCAGCACAATCAACTGATCGATAGCGGCGGGACGATACACGTCGGCGGCAACCATCAGTGGATAACGTTTGCGTTCTTTCAGCCACAACGCAAGTTTGGCGATGAACGTCGTTTTACCGGAACCCTGCAGACCGCATACCATAACAATTGCGGGCATACCGCTCAATTTCATCGGGCGAAAATCGCCACCGAGTAACACCACTAATTCATCGTGAATGATTTTTACAATCTGGTTACCGGGGCTGACCGACTGAATCACTTCCACGCCGGTTGCCTTCGACTGAATACGGTCGACAAAGTCCCGCGCGACGTTCAGGTTGACGTCCGCTTCGAGTAGAATCTTCCGAACTTCGGCAAGTGTCTGCGCGACTTGTTCTTCGCTTAGACGTCCACCGCCGCGTAGTTTCTTGAAGAAACCTTCTAATCGACTTGATAGCTGTTCAAACATTTAATTGGGGAATGGGTTATGGGGATTGGGGAATGGGAAAAATACAACAACAGTATCTTTCCTATTCCCTACTCCCCATTCCCTATTCGCTATCCTTTTCCATATCGCTCTAAAATTATTTCGACAAGATTGGTGGTGGAACGTTCCGGTACCAACTCCACCAACTTCACTTCGCCGCCCGCCGCAACCACCGCCTTCGCTCCCGCGATTTGCTCGATGCTGTAGTCGGCGCCTTTCACGAGAATATCCGGCAATAGTGTTTGATACAACAATTCCGGGGTCTCTTCATCGAAAGGGATAACCGCATCGACGCTTTTCAATGACAACAAAAGTTCAGCGCGGTCTTCGAAAGAAACTAACGGGCGTTTGACACCCTTGATTCTTCGTACTGATTCATCGCTATTCAACGCGACCCAGAGCCGGCGTCCGAACTTAGCAGATTCTGCGAGATAATCGACATGACCACGATGCAGAACATCAAAAACGCCGTTGGTCATCGTAAGCCGCATTCCAATTTTACGATACGTGTGGCGCAATGCGACTGCGTGCTCCCACGTTAAAATTCGCGATTCGTACATAGTTCTTTCCGGTTACAGTTTCGGTTTCCAGATCATCGAAGAAGCCCTTCTACCTCAAAGTACTCATAAACCGTTGCAATAACCGATTTTTATGACAAATAAACCCGACTCTGCGTCGGGCTTGGGGTGGGCGCTACTAGACTTGAACTAGTGACCTCTGGTATGTGAGACCAGCGCTCTAACCAGCTGAGCTAAGCGCCCCTAAAACACATGGTTTCCCCGATTTTCTCCAAACTGCGCAAGTTACATATTCTGCACGGCAGTACGCAACAGGGCTAATTTGACGGGCACTGCGCCTACTTCTTCGACGACGATGCCGGCGGCGCAGTTGGCGATTCGTGCGGATTCGAGTGCGGTTCCCCCTGCTCCCATTATCGCCGCCATGGTGGCGATTACGGTGTCACCGGCACCGCTAACGTCGGCTACACGGCGCGCTTCGGTAGGAATTGTCGTGATTTCATTGCTTCCGCACAGCGTCATGCCGTGGGCTCCACGAGTTAGCAGGATATAATCGGCGTGCAGAAGCTCCCGGAGGTGATAAATCGCTTCTTCGATTGCCATTTCCGATTCGATTGGGCGATTGAGTGCGGTTTTCATTTCACGCAGGTTCGGTTTGAAAACAGTTACATCCACGTATTCAAAAAAACGGTGCTGTTTCGGATCGACGAGGATGGGAATTTTTTCCGCGCGGGCAAGTTGGATTGCTGTTTTGATAATGTCGCTGCGCAAGACGCCTTTGTTGTAATCCTGTAGAATAACTGCACGAATTTCACCGGTACGGATACGGTCGCGCAATCGCAACAGAATTTGTTCGGTTACGTTGTTCGGAATGTCGGAGCGGCGTTCATGATCGAACCGTACGACATGGTGGGCATCGGCGAGGATGCGGGTTTTCACGGTCGTGGGACGTTCTTCTACTGCGAACACACCACCGGTTTCGCAACCGTACGACTCAAGAATATGGCACAACTTTTTACCATCGACATCATCCCCTACAACACCGAACGGTTCCGCGACGCAACCAATTGCGGCAAGATTCTGCAATACATTTGCCGCACCGCCGGGCAATACAAATTCATCCTGTATGTCGACAATCGGTACCGGCGCTTCGGGAGAGATGCGGTCGACTTTCCCGATGAGGTAACGGTCGAGCATTAAATCCCCTACCACGGCAACGTGGAGGGAAGAACAGGAGTCGAGAAGTTTTACATAATTATTCATTGTGGTCATTGTAATCTTTTTTCGTGTACGATGTACTTACCGACATACTCTTTCACATGTTCCGCAAACTTATCCGGGAACACCGGGAATCCGCACTTCTGTAGTCGTGACATGTCTGCGCAAGTATAGTATTGGTACCGTCCGCGCAGGTCTTCCGGCATCGGGAAATATTCTATCTTGCACGGTTTATCGAGTGCTGAGAACACTGCTTCCGCCAACTGATTGAACGAATGCGCGCGACCACTACCAAGATTGAAAATGCCGTTTACTTTCGGATGGTCGAATGCGAACATCAAGCCATCCAGAACTTCCCAAATCGAAACGAAATCACGTTTTTGTTCGCCGTGTGCAATGCCATCGCGATGCGATTCGAACAACCGGATTTTTCCGGTATCGCGCGCTTGTGGAATGGCATGGAGAATTACGCTCGCCATTCTCGCTTTGTGGTATTCGTTCGGGCCATACACATTGAAAAAGCGGAAACCCGCAACTTTATCATACCAGTTATTTTGAATGACATAACGGTCGAATAACAATTTTGAGAAGCCATACGGATTCAACGGTTGCAACTTAAACGACAAATCGTAATCATCGGAAAATCCGAGCGCACCGTCGCCATAGACCGCGGCAGAGGATGCGTAAATAAAGCGGATGCCGTTATTCAGCGACCAATCGCCAAGTGCGCGGGAGAAATCATAATTCCACTCATACAAAGAATCGCCGTCGAGAAAAGTTGTGTCGGCATTTGCCCCGATGTGGAACACACACTCAATTTCGCTTGCCCATTTATCAGTGGATAGCCGCGCAAACAGTTCTTCACGGTCGATGAATTCTGCGAACCGCAATCCGAGCAAGTTCTTCCACTTATCGCCGGAGCCGAGTTTATCCACGAGCACAAGATCGCGCCGACCGCGGCGATTGAGTTCCCAAACGACTGCACTGCCGATAAAGCCGGCGGCACCTGTGATAAGTATCATTTCATTTCTTTCACTATTGACAAATTTCAAAGTTCCAACCTTCTAATGTAATGAAAAGTAACGGTTAATGGGTAATAAATGTCGGGGAGTTGGGTATGTACCAGCGAGCGGTCTTTATTATCTGGTTTTTAGCTGATGAGCTAAAACTCGGCAAATTTATTCTTGCATAACCTAAATACATTGTTTCATTCCCATCTTGTGGGTATACTTAACTAAACAAGAATTACCCGGTTTGCTTCACCCGAATTACTATATAGAGGGTATTACAATGAATCCTCAACTCTCAATAGCCACAATCACCACGCACTCTTTTTATTCCGGTGTCAGACATTTCTATAACCGGGTTTGCGTCCCGTCAACTTCCCCCTTGTCCTTTATTTCGCTACTTGTGGTTTCCTATTTGTTTTTTGCCGGTACCACTTTTAGTCAGGTTTGGGAGTTACAAAGTCCGCTATCAATATCGAACGACCTAAATGCGGTAAAATTTATCGACTCTACTTCCGGATGGGCTGTTGGTGCGGTTGGAACAATTCTTCACACTACAGATTCGGGAGTATCGTGGTCAATTCAAAACTGCGGATTAAATGTAAATTTATTGGCTTTGGCGTTTCCGACTGGGAGTTGTGGGTGGGTTGTGGGTGGTAATGGAACAATTTTACATACTAGTAATAGTGGTGCCAACTGGAATATTCAAAATTGTGGAACATTACAGACCCTTCAAAGTGTATCGTTTGTCGACAGTCTCAACGGTTGGATTAGTGGGGACTCCGGTAAAATTCTTCATACGACAAATGGTGGAACTGCTTGGAATTATCAAAATTCTGAAACAACGTACAGTCTTCGAAAAATCGTGTTCACAGACACAAGTAATAGCTGGACATTTTACAATCTTCGAATTGAAAATGCTCTCGGTACTTTTATTCTTCATACTACCGATGGTGGTGTAACATGGAGTAACTGTTCATCCATGAGCGGGAACCTTGTATGATATGGTCTTTATTAGTGCCGGCAATGGCTTTGCGGTGGGGTATGATTGGATTTATTACGGTTGGGGAACTCCCTTTACTTGGGGAATCGTTTGTCACACTCTTAGTGGTGGCAACTATTGGTCAATCCAAAATACGGGCATGTCGTCGAGTTGCGCTATCTCGTTTATTGACAGTTTGCATGGTGGGGCGGTGGGGCGGAACAAAATAATGCATACATCCGATGGCGGGGGTAGTTGGACTACCGATACAAGTGGGTTAAACTTGGATTTGCTAAGTATCGACTTCCCCGACCTCAACCACGGTTGGGCCGTGGGATATGGTGGTGCGATCCTTCGTTATCATAACACAACTATGGGTACTCGTTGGGCAGCAACCAGATATCTTCCAGACGTTTATATCTTAAAACAAAATTATCCCAACCCGTTTAATTCAACTACAACCATAGAATACAATTTGCCGAAACTTTCGCACGTTGATTTGGTTTTGTTTGATATTACTGGTAGAGAGGTAAAGTCGCTCATTAGACAATCGCAGCATCCGGGGATATACAGGATTTCATTCGATGCAAAGAGTCTCGCTTCTGGTGAGTATTTTTATCGCTTATCTTCCGGAAATTTCCAAGCAGCAAAGAAACTGACATTTATTAAATAGGTAACAAAAAGAGGGCTTCCGAGCCCTCTTTTGTGCTTACAATCACAATAAAACTTGGCTCTTATTTTCCCGTCGGCGTTCCCGGCCTGTATTCCACTAAGTTGGCACGTATCGCGCCGAATGGCAACTCGCTTGCCATCATGACCGGGACATGCCGATCATCATCGGTCAGCCATACCCAGATTTTTCCCTTGCGTTTGAAAATCCCTTCCGATTCGAGTTTCGGTTCCACTTTAATGCAATTGAATTTTCCCGCGGGAACGGTAACCGTCTCTTTCTTTTGCACTTCAACCATTAGTGGATATTTTTTGTCGATATCGTGAACGGGAATATGCACGGGCCTCCCCACTTCAAGCGGAAGCTGTCGCAAAAAATACAACGACGAAAGTACGTCGACGGCGAGTGAATCAAATACGGTGACTTTATTCTCTTGCCCCGCCGTAATCATGGTTGCCTGATGGGTGGTATGGTCGTAACTAACCAGCTTATCGTCCTTATAGTTTCCCTCACGCAAGCGTTTCGTGAAGCGGTGGACGATAAACATCACACTATCGACATAACTGTCCATCCGGTCGCGCACTTTGTAGATATAATCGAAGCCGGATGAGGATTTCGCTTCGGCGCGAAAATGGTACGCTGAAAATCCATTCACATTTTCAAACGGTAGAATTTCGAGTATCCCTTGTCCGGCGGTAACTGCACCAAACTGGATATCATACACAAGGCGTTCGCCCGACCCGAACGCAGTATTATTTAGCGGTCGGCTTAAGTCGATAGCCCATAAATCTTTTGCATTCGTCGAATCGGGCGATGGTTGTGCAATGGCAATACTAACTAACAGCACCATCAGATAGATCACGATTTGCAACCGGTAACCTGAAACCGGAGACCGGTAACTACTTTTAATAAGCATCTTCACCCCAAACTACCGCATAGAAAGTCATCATAATGATTTTTATATCGAGCCCGAACGACCAATTTTCCACATAGTTTAAATCCGCTTGCGTCCGTACTTCAATCGGTACTTGTCCGCGAAGTCCGGTTACTTGCGCCCAACCGGTTAGGCCGGTGCGGACGCGATGCCGTTCGTGATAGCGCGGCACCTGCTTTGCAAACTGCTCGACAAACTGCGGGCGCTCCGGTCGCGGGCCTACAAGCGACATATCTCCGACAAAAATATTCCACAACTGAGGCAGCTCATCGAGCGAAGTGCGGCGCAAAATTTTTCCAATAGCCGTTACGCGGGGATCGTCTTTTACCGCCCATACCGCACCACTCTGTTTTTCGGCGTCAGTGCGCATCGAGCGAAACTTCCAACACTTATATATACGCTCGCCGATGGTTACCCGCTCTTGTCCATACAAAACCGGGCCACGGCTCGATAATTTAACGAGAATCGCAAGCAAGGCAAGTAACGGCGAAAGCACAAGCAAGGCAATTCCAGAGACAAAGAAGTCGAACAAGCGTTTGATGACTGCATTCCAGCCACTTAACAGAACCCCTTTTAGTTCAAGAATCGTCACCCCTTCAATGTCGCGCGTTTCCATTCGCGAGGTGAGGCGCGACAATTTTTCGGGAACATAAGCGACTTCGATGTTGTGTCCCGTTAACCGCGCGATAATGTCCGAAAGCCAAGTCCCTTCTGCATCCGGGGAAGATACGACAACCCGTTCAATGTGGTGTTTCTCAAGCAGTGTATCCAATTCACTTATATCACCAAGCCGTTCTGCGATTGGCATTTTTTCATCGCTCGAATCGGCAACGAAGCCCAAATATTGGACACCATTGATACGCAGATGTTTCAGGCGTTCCGTTAAAAGCAGTGCCGAGTCGCCGTGACCGACCAATACCGTGCGAAGCATCCCGAATCCGTTTTTATGGAGTATTCGTTTGATACGGAATACCGCCCACCGGGCGAGCGTGGTAGAAACCACCCAACTAAGAAGAAGAGCGATATACATACCGCGTGACCAAGTAGTATCGCGGTAGAAAAAGTTTGCCGCAATCAACAATACCCATGCGACTGCTATTTGCTTCACCATCCGGGGAAGGTCGTCGCGGAAACCGTGGCCGGGAACGAACCGGTAAAAGCCGCGCAACGCGAATAGGATAACGAGAAACAGCGCACCAAGCGCCGTACCGGCGAGAATAGTCGCGCGCGGGGGTATTCCGTGGGTGATAGGTAACCAACGTGTAAGCGGGCTGGCGAAGCGAACCCAGTAGGAAAGTCCAAATGCCGCGACTGTTCCTGTGATGTCGAGAACGAACGCTATCGCCGGGATAGCAAAGAGGCGGGTGCGGCCATGGCCGGTGCCCGGTGGTGGGGCAAAACCGGCTCCCATGCCGGTATCGCTTTCGGACATTACTGTGTGTTGTTTATCGGACATTCATACAATGTAAGAAAAAAACTGGGAAAGGGGAATTGGGGCGTAAGTCGGGTGAGGGCTCGAAAAGCATGATTTCAAACTCAACAAGAAAATAAAAAATCACGAAAAGGAACTAATAATGTCGCGGGGAGTTGTTTATATTGCAGGACACACTTTTTTCGATGAAAACTACCGAAGGAGCTCCAATGAACTACCCATCTTTTTTCCGCATTGCACTTCTCGTTTGCCTGTTATTCCTGTTAATTGCATCGCTCTCATTTGCCGCTGAAACCGGAAAGATTACCGGGAAAGTAACCCTATCCGATACTGGCGACCCGGCACCCGGCGCGACGGTACAATTAACCGATATGAACAGCGACGCTAAAACCGGCACCAAAACCGATGTGGATGGTGTTTATACCATTAATAATGTACCACCCGGAATCTATAAATTACGCTTTTCTTGTGTCGGTTACGGTGCGATAACGATTGATAGCGTCATTGTAACAGCGGGTACGACGTTCACACAAAATGCCTCATTGAAACCGTCTGCGATTCAATCGAGTGAAATATCTGTTACCGCCGAAAAACCAAAAGCGGCATTAAAGGCAAGCGGCAAAGCTGCTACAAGCCCCTCGACCGAATCTGATATCAGAAGCAGTGTTCAATCCGATTTAACCAGTATACTTTCAACTCGTCCGGACGTTAAAATAGATCGCGAAGGTCAGATTCATGTAAGGGGTGGACGCTCAGCGGAAGCTTTCGTTGAACCAAATTCAAACGCTCCGGGTTTTCAGAAACCCCAACCCGATTGGCGCTATAATCCACCGCCGAAACCTCCTCACTATTACCCGCAACCACCGCAAAATGAAGAGACATATCAACATGTCCGTGAAAACCATTTTATGAACGTTAGCGAAGAACCGCTATCCACTTTTTCCATCGATGTCGATGCCGCTTCCTACAGCAATGTCCGCCGGTTCCTGACTGAAGGACGGATGCCCCCGCAGGATGCAGTTCGCGTCGAAGAAATGATAAACTATTTCCCGTACGAATATCCCACTCCAAGTAGTGACAAGCCCTGTTCCATCACGACCAACCTCACCGAGTGTCCGTGGGATATGTCGCATTATTTACTGCGCATCGGATTGAAGGCAAGGGAGATTTCCTCCCGCAAATCACCACCAAACAATTTGGTTTTCTTGTTGGATGTATCCGGTTCGATGGCTTCGGAAAATAAGTTGCCGCTTGTGAAGCGCGCGTTTCGCATGTTAGTCGAACAGATGCGGCCAAAAGATAGAATCGCCATTGTCACTTATGCAGGCCATACCGGAGTGGCACTGCAAAGCACCAGCGGTTTATACAAAGATCAAATTTATTCCCTCATCGAATCGCTTCATGCCGGCGGCAGTACGGCTGGTGGTGAGGGAATCCAACTCGCCTACCGGGTTGCACAGGATAACTTTATCGAAGATGGCAACAACCGCGTAATTCTTGCGACGGATGGCGATTTTAATGTCGGCATTTCCAATGATGACGATTTAGTGCGAATGATTGAACAAAAACGACAAACTGGCGTATTCCTTACCGTACTCGGATTTGGCGAAGGGAATTTAAAAGATGCCAAGATGGAGAAACTTGCCGATAAAGGGAATGGCCAATACCACTACATCGACAATATTCTCGAGGCGCGAAAAGTATTCGTGAACGAATTGGAAGGCACACTTGTCACCGTTGCCAAAGATGTGAAAGTACAAGTCGAATTTAACCCGTCGCAGGTACAGGCATACCGTTTGATAGGGTATGAAAACCGCATGTTAGCGGCGCAGGACTTTAATAACGACCGCAAGGATGCCGGCGAAATGGGTGCCGGACATACCGTTACCGCGCTGTATGAATTGGTTCCAGCGGGAGGAAATCCACGTCCCGACATTGACCCTTTGCGCTATCAACCATCGAAAGAACCGGATGAACCGGTAGTGAATAACGACGAGTGGTTGTATGTAAAAGTTCGTTACAAAGAACCGACGGAAGACAATAGCAAGTTGGTGACGAAACCCGTTTCCGGCACACCCCAAACGTTGGAACGTTTGAGGACGCACTCATAACAAGTTACGAATTGTCATTCAGTGATGTAAAAAAAGAAGCTATCGAAAGGCAAGCCAGCGAAACAAAAGCGGAGCTTTTAGCAGCTTGAAAAATTGAAGCAATTTACTCAGTGAGCGGAGAATTTGGTAAATTCTCCGCTTGGTGCTTCGCACTAAAAGCGGAAACCCTCCAATCCGTTACCGCCCAACCACCCACCCTA
>CAZPUW010000062.1:5853-10637 GCA_964589795.1 uncultured bacterium | reverse complement strand
GAATGTATCGACTTTTGCAATAGTGGGGTGATTTTGGACAAAGTTAAGAACGGCAACAGCAGCGGTAGCATAAGTATGATAGTCATCCAATTCATCCGCAGTCGGTGTTACCTGACCTAACAGTTGCGATAGGTCGTCGGCAACCATCTGCGGTGAATTACCGTACCAGCGCTCTTGAAAACTCTCGTAGAAAATCTTCGAAGGGAATTCAACCAATAATGAATCGTGGGTGCTACCGCAGAGGATGTCACCGCGAAAGAAAAGAATTTGATCTACTTGCTGCTGTGAAGTAACAGGGATGCGGACAACCGGGCCGGCAACCGCGAAGGTAGAAATGAGTAGTGATAAGCTTAGCGCGACTATTAAGACATGGTTACACGTTGCGAAGCATTGCCAAACGCAGCGGTATATCTGTAACGAACAGATCATTTCCTTTAACCGCGTTGGGTGATTCATAGCGTGTGCCTCACATCTTCCACATTGACAATTAACTAATAAATCATACGAAATTTTAGGGGTTGATTCACTCCAACTTTTTGGGAAACATAAGGACAGCGGTTATCGCTCTGAGAGTAAATAGAGCGTACAAGCCAAATAAATTTAAAAGCAACCGACTCTAAATGATAATTTATTCACTAACTCATTACAAAATAGAAATTCATATCAGCATCTGCTCACAACCATTGTTTTTGGCAAATACATGCAGGGTTTTGTTTTGATGCCAGTTTGCTTGATGGTAAACAATCTACTACTTTGTTGTTGTTACTGCACATCCTTTTCCCCCAAGAGATTAGGGTTGGCGCTGAGAAATACCCCCCCAATTTCCCGCCGACCCTTTTCTCGTACCTCAAACTGGACTATATTCATCCAATTTGAAATCGTATCATTTTACCTATTCACCATTTACTTGAAACGGATTATGATTTTATCCCGACAGGCGGATTACGGCATTCGCGTGATGCTTGAAGTCGCAACACGTGAAGAGAGCGGTATTATCACCACCGGCGCAATAGCCGAGCGATACGGTATTCCCATGCCTTTTCTGCAAAAAACCGTAACCCGGTTAACCAATACCGGCTTATTGATTTCACGGCGGGGAAGCGGCGGGGGATTGATGCTTGGGCGGAACGCGAATAAAATCACAATACTCGACATTGTAGAAGGTATTGAAGGTAAGTTACTGATGATGGACTGTGCGCTTGACGAACGTCCTTGCGACGAGCTACAGCGTTGCGCCATTCACGGTTTTCTCGAAGAGACCGCGCACATCCTTGGGAGCCGCCTTCGTTCCGTAACACTTGGGGATTTGGTCGCACGGCAACGGGCATTGACAACAATTAAGCCGCGGCGCGGCATAACGATACCAATTACCGTTGAATAAACGGTAATCGCACTTGGACTATCAGAATTACATGGAAAACGAACCGATACAAGCTTTTTCATCCCGAGCAGAAACAACTGAAACCCAGCACCAAACTGCATATCTCGACTGGGTAAGTGCAGCACCGTTGTTGCCGACAGTTCAAAGCGTTATGAAAGAGGCACTGCACGAGTTCTATGGCAACCCTTCTTCGCGGTTACATAACTGGGGTATTCGCTCACAACGGGAATTGGATAAAGCGCGAGCATCGGTAGCGAAGTTAATTGGCGCTTGGGATCCGATAGAGATTATTTTTTGCGCCAGTGCAACAGAAGCAAATAACCTTGCAATCAAGGGAATTGCCAGAGCGAGCGACCGTGGGAAACATATCGTCATCAGCGCTATCGACCACCCGTCAGTACGGATGTCGGCAGAAGCGCTGCGATGGGATGGATTTACGGTATCTTACGCCCCAGTGGATTCATGGGGACATGTTCGTATCGATGCGTTGAAAGATTTGTTACACGACGATACAGCGTTGGTTTCCATTCAACATGCCAACAGTGAAATCGGTTCGATTCAACCATTGGCGGAAATCGCGAATCTATGTAATAGCTTTGGAGTTCCACTCCACAGCGATGGGTGGGGCATAGCCGGATTTTTACCAGTCAACGTCAGCCGGATGGGTGTTACAGCTTACACAATCGGTTCAAACAGTTTTTGGGGACCGGTCGGTGCGGCGGCATTGTGGTTGAAAAAAGGGACTGAGTTACAACCGTTGCTTGACGGCGGCGGACAAGAGTTAAAGCGGCGCGCAGGGACAGAAAATATTCCGGCAATAATCGGAATGGGTGCGGCGGCAGAAATTGCGGTACGGGACGGTACGAGCCGAGCGGACATGATGCGGATATTATCCGACAAACTTTATGTGGGTATGCAAGAGGGATTCGGAGACTGTGAACCGGTCTGCTTTTATCCAACCGGACACCCGTTGGAACGATTGCCCCAAATCGCAAGCTTTCGGTTAGAATGGGTAGAAGGGGAAGCGCTTTTACTCGGAATCGGCCAAGAAGGTGTCGCAGCAGTATCCGGTAGTGCATGCGCCCGCCCGGAATTGGGTGCAAGCTATGTGCTCGAGGCATGCGGTGTGAATGAAGAACAACGCAATGGGAGCGTGACTTTGTCAGTGGGGTGGTCAACCACGGAAGACCAAATCGAGTATGCAGTTTCGCGCATAGTTCATCATGGATTACGATTATTTGAAATGTCACATATAACTGAAAGCAAGCGACGGGCAACCGATAAGAGATAGCGGTCGAGTGTGGGGTTTCGGCAAATCAGAATGAAAAAAAATAAAGACAAAACCATTACGATTCGGTTCGGTGGTGAAGGGGGAGAAGGGATAATCTCGGCAGGTGAGATTGTTTCGCTTGCCGCGGCCCGTTCCGGCTGGCAGTTGTTCAGTACGCGGACTTATCCGGCAGAAATCAAAGGCGGGCTTGCCATTTACCAGTTACGAATTGGCGTGGAGCCAGTACACTCGCAGGGAGACCGTCTCGATGCCGTTGTGTGCCTGACGAAAGAGGCATGGGACACGTTCGCAGGCGATGCGGACAATAAGACACTGGTGATTTACGATCCGGCTGAAATCAATGAACATTTTTTAACCGAACACATTCGAAAGCTGCCGATTGATTTTACGGATATCGCGAAGAAACAACTTGGTTCCGCGATGGTGAAGAGTGCAGTAGTCGTAGGGGTTTTAGGACAATTATTGGGTTTATCGCCTGACGTAATTATTGCCGCATTCACTTCGAAATTCGGGGGAAAGCGGACGGATTTATTACCGACGAATTTAAAAGCAATCGATACCGGTTACAGCGCCGCGGGAGTGAGTGAAGAATCCCTGCGCCTTACGGCAACTCCCGATAATACACGGCGACTCATGCTTTCCGGAAACCAAGCGATGGCGCTGGGAGCGCTTGCCGCAGATTGTAAATATGTAGCGGGATATCCTATTACACCGGCTACACCGTTACTCGAAATGATGGCGCGTGAATTACCGAAATTTGGCGGTAGCTTTGTTCAAACCGAAGATGAGATCGCGGCATTAGCAAGTTGTATCGGAGCGGGCTATACGGGCGTCCGGGCGATGACGGCGACAAGCGGCCCCGGATTCGCGTTAATGAGTGAATTGACAAACTTATCGGTGATGGCGGAAGTACCGGTTGTGATTGTGAATGTGCAACGGGCAGGGCCCTCGACGGGAATGCCAACGAAAACCGAGCAAGGGGATTTGTTGTACGCATTGTATGGTTCACCCGGCGAATCGCCGCGTCCCGTGCTGGCTCCAGCGACTGTAACAGAAGCATATTCGCTCATGGCTGATGCATTCCTTGCCGCGGAAAAAGCGCAGTGTCCGGTGATTGTGTTGTCTGACCAATCGTTAGGTTACCGATTGGAAACAGTCGATCCACCAAAATTGAGTAAGACTGAAATTAGTTTGAATGAAGAGAATTACGATGGTCAACCATACCGACGGTATTTGCATACCGAAAGTGGTGTTTCGCCGGTAGTAAAGCCGGGTGGCAGCTCACCGGTATTTCTCGCAGGCGGTTTGGAACATGATGAATCGGGACAACCGGATTATACTGCAGAGAACCACCAGAAAATGGCGACAAAACGTCAACGCAAATTATTAATGATTCATTCGCTCCCAAGCTGGCGACTTGGCGTGGAACGAGCGGGAGAACAAAATGGTGTTGGTATTATCTCGTGGGGTTCGACGTTCGGGGTGATTTCCGAAGCGATAGATTTACTGGAACTACAAACCGACAAGCACTACGGCCATTATCACTTGCGGTGGCTGAATCCATTTCCGCTCGACGGATTGAAACAGTGGGCAGATAAATTCGATAAACTCATCGTAGTGGAAGAAAATTTTAGCGGACAACTTGCGCAATTGGTGAATGCAAAGACAAATCTCGATTGCGAATCGCTGCGAAAAAGCGCAGGCATTCCATTCAGCGCAAATGAAGTGGTCACAGGGATTTTAGAACATATCGGAATTGAAAGCGAGGAGAAGGTTGGCGAAAGCATCCGCCTATAAAGCCGAAAACGCGCAACCGGTCTGGTGTCCGGGATGTGGCGATTACGGGGCTCTTGCGGCATTGTTACAAGCGATGGCGACACTTGAACTCGACCCAAAGAAAACGGTATTGGTTTCGGGAATTGGTTGTTCGGGAAGATTGCCGTACTTCGTAAATTCATATGCTTTTCACGGAGTACATGGAAGGGCGCTACCGATTGCGATGGGAGTAAAAGCGGCAAATCCAGAACTGACTGTTATTGTGGTGGGTGGTGACGGCGACGGTATCGGAATTGGCGGCGGTCACTTACCACATATCGCACGAAGAAATGTCGA
>CAZPUW010000062.1:0-5843 GCA_964589795.1 uncultured bacterium | reverse complement strand
TTTGACCTATTTGATGTTGGATAATAGTATCTATGGTTTGACAAAAGGACAAAGTTCGCCGACAACACCGCTCGCACAGGTAACTTCAAGCGCTCCTTACGGGGTAAAAGAACCGCCGCTTGATCCGGTGATGCTGACGTTGGCTCATAATGCGAGTTTCGTGGCAAGGGGATTTACCGCTTATGCTGCGGAATTGTCGGGAATTATCCGCGACGGAATTTTGCACAAGGGGTTCAGTTTCATCCAAGTTTTGTCACCTTGCCCGACGTTCAATAAGGAAGTGACGTTCGATAGTTATAAGTCGGTACTCGCGACACTACCAGAGGGGTACGAACCGAACGACCGTATTCAGGCGATGACACTTGCAATAGCGCAAGATAAGATGTATCGTGGAATCTTTTACCGTGAGCAACGAGTAACACACCACGAAGGTTTACAGGGGGCACGCGATAACGCGTTGGTTCGCGGAGTAACCACGTTGGAAGCGACTCTTGCGCGGTTCGGGTAAGCGTTAACAGGTTCGATACAGAAATTAGTTCTTCATAAACAGATTTAAGAAAATGCACAACCAACAGGTTTGTGCTATTAGTAAGTAGAAGGTTCAAAAGGGGGAAAAATGTCGGAAGCATTACTCATGGAAACTCCAGTCGAAGAAGAAATCGTTACGATTACTTCGAAGGCGTTGGCACAGATCAAGAAACTCCAATCCGCCAATAGCAGCGAACACTTACCGTTGCGCATGTTTGTGCAAGCCGGTGGCTGCAAGGGGATGAGTTATGGCCTGATGTTCGACGACCAACCGGTGGAAGAGGGCGACGTCAGTTTCGAACGTGAAGGTATCAACTTTGTGGTCGATAACGAAAGCATTCGTTATCTGAAAGGGGCGCACGTCGATTACGAAGACAACTTAATCGGCGGCGGCTTCAAGATTCACAATCCGAATGCGGCGAAAACTTGCGGATGCGGCTCTAGCTTCAAAGCTTGCGGTTGATACTCAACTAACCGAGAAATTAGATAGAATGAGAAAAGGGCACGAATCCGTGCCCTCTTTTCTATGCGCTTTATTGCATATTTCCCGTTATGGATTTGCACCTTCCTGAATCCAGTCGTGGATGGTTTGAATCTGCGCGCTGGATAACGCGGGACCACCTTGTGGCATCAACAAGGAGCCGGTAGAGGTGATGCGTTGGTACATATCCGAACCAGCGGGATTACCCGGCGCTACAATCGGCAAACTTCCCAAACCGTGATATGAACTTAACGTGCGGGCATTGACGGCTCCGGTCAAACCATCGACAGTCCAACCGCCGCTTGTACCACCGGAAGGGCTATGGCAGGTTGTACATACGTTAAGAATTGGTCGCACGGAAACCGCATAATGTAACACCACAGGTGTCGAATACCGGGCAACAATTACGATAGCTGACGAAGTCGTTGCGGTATCGTGCCGCGCCGTTACCTGATAGCAATAAGACGAATCGGTACGAACACCGGAATCGATCCACGAAGTCGCGGCACCTGACAATCGTGAAATGGTATCGGTAGGTGTAGCACTCCCCCATCCCCGTCGGACATAGAGCGTATCAGCGCTTCCGACTGCGTTCCATGACAAATGTACTGTGACACTGTCGGTTCGGGTTGCAGTTAAACCGGTTACCGCAAATGACGGGGTTTGAGGAGCGGCAGGATTACTCTTGCTGCTACTGCCACAACCACCCATAACCATCGCGACTAATGCCGAAATTATCACTAACAGAAAATATTTTTTCAATTCATCCTCACTCTTAACACTTCGTTGTTAGAAAAAGAAATGGAACATCATTAAAGCGGTTGTTGCCAATCCACGCTTGCCGTCCTGTTGAATTTGATTCGTTACGCGAATCATCGGCGAAAGTTCAGTAAACGGCGTCGGAAATGTTTGAACACCGGCGGTGAAACGTTGAATCTCATTCGATTTAATTGAACGATCTACATTCATGTATTCATAACCGAGCATCCCGGCAACACCTTGGTGCAGCGTTATGTACAACATGTTTGAGGAAAATAGACCTTCGCGCTTATATCCATTTTGGTCGCCGTGATTCTCTTTCCAATCGGCTTCTCCCAACAGGGTGAGGCGTCCATAGGCAAGCGAAATATGCGGGCCGATTATCGCGACTTTTCCGGTATCCGTCAAACGATAAGAGTTAGTGCTGTCCCACTGGTTTGATTCAAATCCTTCATTTGCCTGATACCACGCCGAGAACCCGACACCTACTTTTACGGGATCAAATACCGCAGGACGGTAGATTACAGAAAGCAACAGCGCTTTCTGTGAGTTATAATCGGGGATGGAAGCCCCGCCACCATTGCCGTTAAACACACCCGCGGTAACATCCAAGCGCTCAGGATTTATACCGACTTCGACACCGGTTTCATTATATGGTTCGCGGATTGAAAAGGGAAAGCGAGTGAACGATGTATGGTCATCACCACCCCATCCATAATCGGGACGGAACATACCAATTTTGAAATAGCTATGCATGAATGCCGAACGACGCATTGCCCAGACTTCCGATACACCGGATAAGTCGTGCTGAATCATTAATGTAATTTCATCAATAGGTTGAAAGGCGATGGAGAAACTCCCTTCCATTTGAAGGAAGGTGTTACTCTTGTTTTGCCATTGCGAATAGACGACGGAATCGCGGTCGGCGGCGAAGAGCAGGGTGCGGATATCCGCTCCGACGGTTACACCGGGGGCGATTTTTGGTTTGTATTTTGCGAGATCCTCGTCCGCCCACGATTTAAAGGAAAGCTCTTTTGCCGCAAAAAAATTAGTGCCGTAGCCATTGCGGATGCCACCACCACTTGGACTAACGTGGCATAGGAAGCAACTCTGTTCGTAATTCGCGGAATAACGCGGTAACGCATTTACGGAAATAGCAATAAATAAAAGCAACGTAACTGAAAGAATCGGTTTCATCGGTTCCTCGTAGTTGTTTGTACAAAGGACGGATAACAAGGTTTGTTATATATACGAATCAGAGTAGTAAAAAACGGAGATACTCAGCGAGCGGGTGATTTAGCACTAAAATTCATCATCAAAGGAAAGAGTGATGCGCTCTTCGGGGTCGTTGGATACAATAGGTTGTTCGATAGGAACGATGTCACGAACGAAATTTAACGCGGTTGTAATGTCGGCATCCAGTTCCCTTCGATATATGAGATGGCGCGACCGATCTCCCTCCCATAAGCCGCCTAATGCATCGAACCGACCGGTAGGGGTGCCAGAAATGGACGCTATTGCGGCATATTCTTCTTCACCGGTCAAACACACTTTAGCAGTGTTACATAACGCGAGAAGTTCCAAGGGCGAAGTGACGCTCATGTTCACGGGAGAATTATTTTTCAAATCACGACTGCTTTGTGTTCCCAGCATACCGGCAATTTTCACAGGATAGTAGCCGTGGTACTTCAGCGAATCTTCGATAGATTGCCAAAATTTGTTCCATTTTTTGTTGGTACCGGGGAGTAACAGAACAGCGCGGTCGGAATGTTCATCCCAACGTTCAAGGGCAAATTCGCGGAGATTTTCAGGAATTGTCAGCGTCGGAGGTATTTCATGTTCGGGAACACCACCGAGACGGGTAAACCATGTACGCCACCGGTCGCTTTTTTTCGCGGCATGAGCAAGCCAGCCGGAACGTCCTTTGGTATCGATGGGCCCATTACAAAAACCGATTTTCACTTGTGCAGATAGATTGTCGGCGATGCGCGCACAATGGGGATCTAAGACAATTATCCAATCAGCATTAAAACTATTCCATGTCCGGTAGTCGTCGGGCGTTGGACGCCATTGTGACATTTTGTCATCGACTATCCATGGGAATATTACCGACACTGAGGGGACAGAATGTAAGAGGGGCGCAACTTCCGGCGCGACAACGAGCGCACATTCCAAATCGGGAAATCGGTCGGTTAAATAGGTAAGAGGGGACAAGGCGCGAAAAGCAGTACGGAAAGATCCCGGAGCGATGATTAAGATACGGTTCGGGGTGTCCGCAGGGACAGATTCCGGACGGTAGAAATAACTAACCCGTTCGGCGAGCCATTGGAGCATTGAGTTAGTCCACTTCGGCCAAAAAAACGCCCAGTTTTCCGAGGACCGAATGCTCGAGATATTCCAAATCGAGTGGCTTGGTAATATAATCGGCGGCACCTAATTCGAGCGCTTTTTTGCCTGATTCGATATCATCGAGCGAAGTAATCATCAACACGGGAAGTTTATCATTTTCCTTGATAAGGGCTTCGAGTGTAGTATAGCCGTCCTGAATGGGCATCATAATATCAAGCAGTACGAGGTGCGGACGCCAATCCTGGGCGATTTTTTCGGCTTCGACACCGGAATAGACCGCCTCTACCGCAAACCCTTTTTGGGTAAGAAAAGAGCTCAGAAAATCCGCGATCCCGGCGTCATCGTCAACTACGAGAATACGTTTTTGCGGCATATACCCTGCTCCTTAATTGAAATACAACACAACTTACTACTATAATGTTAACAAAATGGTGCTTATAGAAACGAATGTCAAGCAATCTTAGTTATAAGTAGAAGTACGATAACCACATTTTAGTTTGATAAACTGGTAACTGAAGCTTTCGTACTCACTTCCATTTCACCGGGTTGGAATCGATGCAATATCCAGCTTGCAGGCCGGTATGGGATGGGCTCGATGGTCATGTAGTTCATCGCGGCATTTGCTACCTCGTCTACCGACGCTGACTGTGAGCCATGAACCTCTATTACCGGTTCGCCGGTTTTTACGGGGTCACCCCATGCCTTCAGAAACTTAAATCCGGTAAGGGGATCGACATCGTCGGTCACTATCCGCCTCCCCGCACCCAACAAGACACCCGCTTTACCGAACCAAAGCGAATCGGCACCGTGGATATAACCATCTTTTTGGGAACAAACTGTTTGAACATAGGGTGCTGTTTTCATTTTTTCGGGGTGGAAAATGAAATCGGCATCACCGCCTTGTGCAGAAACAATCCGGGCAAATATCTCAACACCAATCCCTGAGTGCCAATGTTGCTCCAAGCGTTTGTATGCCGCATCGAACGGCCCCTTCCCCACGGCATCCAACACCTCGGCTCCCAGCGTCAACGTCAATTCAGTAAGTTCATAGATATCGTTGCGACCATGGAGCCAGTCAATCGCCTCGCGGGTTTCGAGCCAATTACCGATGGTTCGACCGATAGGAACGTCCATCATGGTGAGTAGGATTCGAGTGGAAATGTGGGCGCGGGTCGCATTTTCGTACAGCGATTCTGCAAGCTCGAGAGCAAACTCCATATTTCTGCTGAAGGCACCACGACCGACTTTTAAGTCGATTATTAACCCATCCAGCCCTTCAGCAAGTTTCTTCGATAGAATAGACGAAGTGATTAATGGAATGGCTCGGATGGTCGATGTAACATCACGGAGGGCATAAATCTTGCGATCAACCGGGGCAAGCTCGGCGGTTTGACCGGCAAGGACACAACCGATTTGGGGAACCAACCGCTTGATCTCTTCTAACGGGATGTGGGTCTGGAAACCGGGGATAGAATCAAGCTTGTCGAGGGTGCCGCCGGTATGTCCCAGACCGCGCCCTGAAATCATCGGTACGTAGCAACCATCGGCTACGAGTAAAGGTGCAAGCAATAAAGAAATTTTATCACCGACACCGCCGGTGGAGTGTTTATCCACGACAGGGCCGTTCAATCCCTTCCATGTCAACCGCTCACCACTGGCAATCATCGTATCGAGCAAGTTTGAAGTCTCATCAGGATTCATTCCGCGGAAGAAGACAGCCATGAGA
>CAZPUW010000061.1:0-10645 GCA_964589795.1 uncultured bacterium | reverse complement strand
TATTTGCAGTCGATACCATTTTTGTCCGGTATTGATTTTTCTGTGTGGCGGGAAAAGCTTCCGCAGGTCGCTCAACGCGCATTGCAAGCTATCGCCAATACAAGTGGAACACTTGCGAAAACTACCGGCAATACAATTTCGCAAATATTGAATCTATTTCTGATTCCCATCATCGTGTTGTACATGTTATTGGATAAGCGCACGATTATTGAACGAACTCTGCAACTAATTCCAACCGATAAAGCGAAACCGTGGCGGGATCGGAGCGACCATGTTATCCGAATTCTCAGCCGTTGGTTACGCGGGCAAATTTTTGTTTCGGTGTGTGACGGTGTGATGATTGGTATCGGACTTGCTATCATCGGTATCGATTATGCACTGACCATCGGGATGATGACAATTGTACTCTCGTTTATTCCTTATATCGGATTGATAACCAGTTTCGCAATTTCGATTTTGCTTGCGTTATCCGGCGGCGGCGGCTTGAGTACAATTATCGGTGTCGTGATTGTGTACATCGTGGTGCAGGTTGTCGAGGGGTATGTTGTTGTACCGAAAGTGATGGGAAGAGCAGTCGGACTTTCCGATTTAACGACGATTATCGCACTAACCATAGGAGCACATCTTTTCGGTCTCATCGGAATGTTATTCGCAGTACCGGTAACGGCGATTTCGTGGGTACTGGTTCGGGAGTGGTGGGCAAGTAGAAATGGAGAGGAAACAAGTGAAGCGCGAGAATGAAGATAATTTGCATAGCCAAAACACCGCACCCGATGATTCAACCGAACCAACCGGTTGGGTGTTTGGACGGCATGCGATATTGGAAGCGCTTGCGGCGGGACGTCCGGTAGAGCGCATCTATCTATCCGATGAAGCACAGGGTATTTCCGTAGCGGAACTGCGAAAATCGGCACACGGAATTTGCGATGTGGATGTCGTACCGCGTGCGGCATTGGATAGGTACGCGAAGGGAATCCATCATCAAGGGGTCGCGGCACGCATCGCGATGGTCGCTCCGGTTCCCTTTACCAAATGGCTGGCGGGTGTCAACAAAGCAGAGCCGATGTGCGTTCTGCTTTGCGATGGTATTGTCGATCCGGGAAATTTGGGGGCGATAATCCGTTCAGCTGTAGTATTGGGTGCGGGTGCGGTATTGCTCGGTGGAAAACGCGCTCCGCTGTCGCCGGTCGTCGCGAAAGCATCGGCGGGATGCATTTTTCATATTCCCATTGTCGTGTGCGATAGCGAAACCGTCGCGATTACCGATTTGAAGAATGCCGGATTTTGGGTCTATGCAACCGCAGAAGAGGCAACCGCCTCTCTACTTGATGTTGCACTACATGAGCGATTAGTTTGGGTTATCGGTAGCGAGGAGCGCGGCGTATCCTCTTCCGTTCGCAAAGTAGTCGATGAAATCGTCGCGATTCCGAATGCGGGAAAAATGCCAAGTTTGAATGCATCCGTCGCGGCGGCGGTCGTATTGTTTGCGACAATGTCGGCACGGCTTGAAGTTGGGGATTTATAAACAGGCAGTAACCAAAAAGAATCAAAGGAGAGAGCAATGAAATTACGGTTATCGATTCTTACTGCAGTACTTATCATTTTCACATCAATATCATTCGCACAACCCTATCCATTCGCGGCAACAACGGGACCTTACGGCGGTACGACTTTTGCGATTTGCCGTGCGTTGGATGGTTCGATAGTTGCCGGAACCGAAGTCGGCATTCAACGCTCGACCAACCACGGTGTGACATGGTCACCGGCACTAAACACGAACAATTTCTGGGTCGAAGATATTATATGCGACTCAAGCGGAGTGTTGTATGCCAGTGGTTCTGCCGACATTATGCGTTCCCCCGACAATGGCGTTACGTGGAATAGTATTCTTTCCAACCCGCACCCCGCTTTCTTTTACGGAATTGCGAAACGTGGCAACACACTATATGCCGCCGCACTCGACAGCGGAGCGTACCGCACGACCGATGGCGGACTCACGTGGACGCACTTAATATCCGGCTTGCCGGTGAATCAGTACCTTTTTATCTGCGCAGTTAACGATTCGATTCTATTACTCTCCTCGAATAACGCCGGGTTGTTCCGCTCGACGGATAACGGCGACCATTGGGTGGAAGCCGACTCCAGCTTTTCGTCATTATACCCGTGGCGGATTGTGCAGTCACCGAATGGTACGGTGTACGCCGGTTCCGGTGATTACGGCGTATATCACTCCACCGACCTCGGTGTAACGTGGAGTACGGGGACGGGTTATCCATTATATAGTTTGGCAATGGGACTCGCCGTCAACGGGCAGTATGTATATGCCGGTATTTATAGTGGTGTCGAACGTTCGACCGACGGTGGGAACACGTGGCATACTAATTCCACCGGATTAACACCTACCACAGGGTACAGTTTACTCGCCGGTGACAGTTCCATTGTCTATTGCGGATGCGAACGGTATGGGATGTTCCGGTCGCTCAATAATGGCGTTAACTGGGCGATATCGAATAACGGTTTCTCCGGATACTTTCCGTTTAAGATGGCGGCGACACCGGGTGGCGCATTTTGGTACGGAACTACCACCGGTGCGTTTGTAACCACAAACAACGGTACAACGTGGAATAACGGTAGTACCGGACTGCCCAACGCGACGTATCGGGCACAAGTGTATGCATTCGCGGAAAAAGATTCAACTATGTATTGCAGTGTGATGTGGTATGGCATCTACCGGCGAAGCGGTAACACGTGGCTAACCACCAACAACGGGCTTCCCGCGGGAACGACGATTTACGCGCAATCTATTTGTGCCGGCGCTGACAATAGCTTGTATTTCGGCGATAATACGGGAGTATACTACACAAGTCTCGATTCGATTAATTGGATAAACCGGTCGAATGGATTATCCGGCGATGCGATTGTTGAAATGTGCGCACACCCGGACGGGAGCATCTTTGCTCTCGCGCTTAATTCGGGTTTGTATAAGTCCACCAACCACTCCGTTAGCTGGAATCCGGCGATGAACGGCGTGCTTGCGACCACTTGCTATACAATCGGTGTCGATAGCGCGGGGACATTGTTCCTCGGTACGCGAAGGTATGGCGTCTATCGTTCGACAAATGCGGGAAGCCAATGGATAAACAGCACCGACGGGATGCCGGACTCGGTGAATATTCTCGGATTCGCGTTCGGGCCAAATAATCAGGTGTATTGTATCGACAGTTACCGCGACGTCTATTATTCGGGTAATGGTGGATTGCTCTGGCAATTGGCGAATATGGGGCTCCCGGAAAATGCGTTTATCCAGACCATCGGCATCGACCACGACGGGTATTTGTATGCCGGGTTGGTTAACAATGTTGTGTACCGCTCGCAGTCGTCCACCGCTGTCACCGGCAAGGTAGTGTGGGCACCGGTTCCCACGACGGTTGAATTGCTCCCTAATTATCCGAATCCATTTAATCCCACGACCACAATTCGTTTCTCACTGCCGCAGAAAGCGAATGACGTCACGCTGAAAATATTCGATGTAACGGGACGGGAAGTCGCCACGTTATTGAATCGTGTGAGCCAACCGGCGGGAATGCATACCGTAAAGTGGAACGGTGAGGGATTGGCAAGCGGTTCATATTTTGTCCGGCTGGAAACGGGGATTGAAGTGCGAACGCAGCGAATGATGTTGTTGAAATAATTTTTTTGGGGGGAGGAAACGAAGAACTATTGGAGGATATATGGGGAAGAAAATTTCGATTACGGTTTCGCTGTTGACTATTCTTTTGCTGGGATTAGCAACTACATCGTGGTCACATAAACCGCTTGTGATGGCTGGTATTACAATAAGTCCCAAATACCCTCTTATGTATGGTAAGCCCTTTCATGTCAACATACATGCAAATGTGGGACCCAAAGCAGAATCTGCTACGCTTGACCTCAAACTTTCCGACGGTTTGCAACTTATCAAAGGTGATCTTCAAGTTAAAGAAGGGGATGAGTGGAAAGACCCGATTGGTGAAGATGTGATAGTGCAAATCAATCAACCGGGTACTTATGAATTGGCAGTTACGTGTAGAATTTCTTTTAAAAAAGATGATACCTCACACGTCTTAACCAGAACCTCTTCCCAACACTTTTATGCGAGAGAAGACACAATAATTAGGTTTACTTCTCGTTCCGAGATGGAAAAAGCAATCCGTGATTCGCTAGTATTTCCCGGTGTACTTGAGCGGAGAACGGAAGAACGAAATTATTTTCAGTATTTTCTACAAGGCGCAAAAATGAAGATAATACCCTTTACCTTGCGTTGCGATTTGGCGGAATTGACTCGAAATATCCCCTTATACCCCGATTCCACCAGATATAAAGAACTATCCGGTATTTTCGATTCTAATCAAGTCGCTTTGATACGAAAATATACTCTGTTGTATGCACCGCCACGTTATGACCGTATTGAATATGCCTTGTCGCTTGATTTCATGGATAGAATTACAAAAGAACAATTACAAAGCATGGTAACATTAGTGACAAAACAGATTACCGAACTGTACGAACTCGATCAAAAGATATTGCGAATGAAACCCTCTGATGAGCGAACCAAATCTCTTCAAGACCGTGAAGTAATGCTAAAGAAACAAACTACCGAGCGACAAGCAATCATAACCCCGGAGCTACCGGTTACGCATTAGGAAACCATTGCAGACGGCACTTACCGACGGAAAACGAAGAACAACTGGAGGATATATGGGGAAGAAAATTTCGAAAATACTTTTAGTGGTTGGAATTATCCTAACCGCTTACTGTGCATTTGCCACACCCCCACTACCGTCTGTCCATTATCAGTTTCAACCGGTATTTCCAGTTCGGTTTGACAAACCATTTGAACTGCATCTGGAGTGGTGTTTTCGACCGGAACCTGAAGTAACCTCGCTTGATATATCTTTGCCCGAAGGAGTCGATCTTCTTGAAGGAGATTTACATTGGGGGGGGAAGGTTGTCAGAGATAGCATGTATCATAAGAATTTACTCGTTAAAATGAGCAAACCCGGCACATACGAAATAACAACCGATTTTATTGCTTCACAGTTGCATGATACACGATTCGAAAAGCAGTTTCCAATTCACGGTTCCATCTTTTTCTATGTCCGTGAAGATACAATTGCTGTGTTTTGGAATCGTGCCGAAATGGAGACAGCAATCAAATATTCGCAGATTATTCCCGAGGAACAATTAGAAGCGCGTTATCAAAAGCGTGTGTGGAACAAGCATCGGGACGAAATGAAGAAATCGAATACGCCACCCATAACAATTTCAAAAACCTTAGTGAGCATTATGTATGAGGATATGTATGCATTTAATGATTCAATTAATTTGTCGAACCTGTCCCAATTTTATACCCCGTCCCAAGTAGGTCGAATCAAGCAATACGTGCTCTTGTTTGAGGCACCACGTCTTGAACGAGTACAAAACTTTTTAGAAATAGACTGGTTACCCGATTTGACTGTAGATCAAAAGGATTCTTTGGTACAATTGATATTCAAACAAGCGACAGAGCTTTATAACCTTGACCAAAGAATCTTGCAGTCAGAGCAAGCCGATGAACGCGAAAAGTTATTAAAAGAAAGAAGAGCTCTTTTACCTTTTCAAAACAAAGAGCGCAAGACATTGCTAAACCCTGAACCACCAACTCCCCGCTAAAAACAACCACTCTTACAAGTCAGGAGACCTGCACCACCCGGTTTATTCAGGAAAACGGTTGCGGTTCGCCCCTCGTCTGCTTATACTACCTGAAATTACAGTTACCGGTCAATTATGATAAAACGCGGCGGTCCGCCCCCCGATTCCCAAGAACCGCATTATTCCATACTGTGGGTACCCCCCGATCACCGGGAGCCGACTTCGCTTACCATGTCGGTGCAAGGGTGGCGTTTCTTCCGTATCGGTATCGTGATTCTCGCCGGATTGATTGTCATTATGTTTGTAACGTGGGGGGTGTTTCTGCACCGTGCCCTGTCGTACGACCGGCTGATGCATGAAAATGAGACGCTGAAAGTCAGTGTCGAAAAACTCGATTTATTGAAAAATAAAGTCGAGGAGATGGAAATTCTCGACTCACAAATCCGCCGCGCCCTCGGAAGTCGCCCCGGCTTGACACAAGAAGACCGAGCGCTGTTGCGCGAACGGTTCCGCAACCGGCAATGGGACAACGGCCCGAGTGGTGAGGAGAGCGCCGATTTAGCGTCGGTACCGACATTATTGCCGGTAGTGGGGATGATAACCCGAAAATTTTCCGATGACCCGTTAGCGGGCGGGCAAGGACACCGTGGGGTTGATTTTGCCGCGACATCGGGAACACCGATTGTGGCGTCGGCATCGGGACGGGTACTGTTCGCCGGATGGACGCAACAATACGGCTATACCATCGCCATCGGCCATGCCAACAGCTATACCACTTTTTACGGGCATGCGCAAGCGCTGTTGTTCAGTTCGGGGGATGATGTGAAACAGGGGGAACCGATTGGGATGGTCGGTTCGACCGGTGTTTCCACCGCACCACACCTTCATTTTGAAATCTGGAAAGACGGAAAAGCCGTCGATCCGTTGAAAGTATTGCAAGAGAACAGCGGGACATTTACCGCGAAATAATCACTTTTATTTAGTAGAGGAGTTTGTATGATGTCACGTTCAGTCCCTTCCACCGGTTCGGAATTGGGAACCGTAATCGGAACGGACACTTTGATTAAGGGCGATATTACCGTTCCCCACTCGATGCGGCTGGATGGCCGTGTGCAGGGGAAAGTAGAAGTGAACGACACGTTGACCGTCGGGCCGAACGGCGTAGTGGAAGGAAATATCCAAGTCCGCTCGGTAATGGTCGGCGGGAAAGTCGTCGGTTCGGTCAGTGCATCGGATAAAATCACACTCAACGCGACTGCGGTAATGAACGGCGATTTGATGTGCACGAAACTTGTTATCGAAGAAGGGGCGACATTCGACGGAATGTCGAAGATGCGCGGCGATAAACTGCCGCTTATGATGCCGCAAAACGAACCACAGACAGCGGCGGCGACACCGATACGTCCGGTCTCCGGCCCCGTACCACCGCCCAATACCGGTGCAAAAGGAAAACCGGGTAGCGGCGATGACAACGAAATTCCGCGCTGGGCGGATCGCGGCAGATAGAAAGAGTGGGTAATGGGCCATAGGCAATGGGCATTGGGTAAAATAAAATCTTTCTCACCTATCGCCTATCGCCCAAAGCCCAATAAGATGCTGGATTCCGATTCGATTAAAACAATGAAGCAATTGGGGGAGTATAGCTCCCTCGGAATCCAAATGGTGGTAATTATCGCGATATTTGGCGGGATCGGTTGGTGGATCGACTCCCGCTTTTCTTTGAAACCGTGGGGAATGCTAATCGGATGTCTGTTTGGTGCGGGTGGCGGAATGTATTTCTTTATACGCGCAATTCTTCGGGCAAATTTAGAAGCGGGCGAAGAGGAAGAAGGAACGGGCAACGGGAAAAAGAAACAATGAAAAATGAAATCGCGAAATATTTCCCAACAAGAGAGAATCATTAGCCGTACCCTATTGAAGTGTGTGTAGAAATTCACGAAGTTGATATTCATAACTCAAGATTAGATTTATATAAATAACAGTTTCCGAGAGGAATTGTACTTTCTGTGAGGATGAATTAAATTGAGCGCTTCCATGTTGAGCGGACATACTCTACTGCGATGGGTTTTCACCCTCGCATTCTCCACGATTATCGTGTATGTACTTCCTCCGCAGGGAATCACCAATGCCAAGTTTTTATTTTCTGTGCTAACCGGCAGTGCAATTGCGCTGACCGGATTGTGGGAAGTGCGTCTTTTACGCACTCTACCCGAACATCCATTGAAGGCTATCGGAATGGGCGCGGCAGTCCGGGTATTGATTGTCATTCTTGCAATCATCGGTGTGAATTATTGGTTGCCGTCCGATATGTTAATTGGCACTGCCATCGGGGTGATGGTGTTTTATTTCGCAGTACAGATAATCGAACTTCCGACGTTGATTGCTATCGTCGCCGAAGTTAAAAATAAATCCGAAACCGAAAATACGGTCGCGTAAACAACGTTCGAACCAAGATAGTCGAGATACCATTCGAATGAAGCAATTTGTGAAAATCTTATCCCGCGTTACTACCGGCTCGTTTCTGGTTGCCGCACTCGCGTCGGTCAGCCGCGCCGAGGAAGCGGCAGGCGAACCCGCGAAAAAAGAAGCGTGGAGTATGGGTGAGTGGTTGGTAGAAAACCTCATGAACCACCACCTCTCCTTCCTTCCCGACTGGGGCTTCTTCACACTCTCAAAACACGCATTTATTCTGTTACTCTCCAGCTTAACCCTCGCCGTACTTGCCATTATCGCCGGACGCGGTGCGAAAAAGAATCCCGAAAAAGCTCCGCACGGTTTAACAAATGCATTCGAAGTCATCATTAAATACATCCGTGACGAAGTCGTCTATCCCGCTTGCGGCGAAAAGTGGGGCAAGCATCTCCTCAATTATTTCATTACGCTTTTCCTATTCATTTTCTTTGCGAATATCGCCGGGGTATTTCCCAATTCGAAATCGCCGACAATGAATATTTCCGTTACGTTCACGATGGCGATGTTGACGCTGATACTCATGTTTTATGCAGGCATCCGCGCGCACGGCGTGTGGGGATTTATGAAACAATTTGCACCGCCCGGCGTGCCGTGGCCGGTGTATTTTATTTTGACACCGATTGAAATTGTCGGATTCTTTGTTAAGCCGTTTGCGCTCACTATCCGTCTCTTTGCGAATATGCTGGCGGGTAAAGCGTCGATTATGAGCTTCATCGGTTTGATATTTCTAATCGGTGGTGCATTGGGAGTCATGGGTGGATTCACACTCGGACTGCTTCCGTTCCTCGGTGCACTCGGAATTATGATTTTGGAATTGTTGGTGGCGCTGTTGCAGGCATTCATCTTTTTGATGCTGTCTGCTCTATTCATCGGAATGCTCGCGCAAGGACACGGCGAAGAGCATGGCGGCGAGGAACACGCACATTAAAGTTTGAACGTGGCAAGATTGTCGCGTTTACCCGCACGAACAACTGGAGAACATCTCCAACGTGCGGTATATCGCAGAGCCATTAGCTCTGTACCTTCGCTAAAGCGTGATGCGGCGCAGGAAAAATTAGAAGAAGGTCGATTTGAAATCGACCCGTACAGTTACAAAGGAGAAATAAAATGATTTTCGCTGACGTAGCAGCAAATGGATATGCCTTACTTTCATCGGGTATTGGCGCAGGGTTGGTCGTAATCGGCGCCGGTATCGGCATCGGTCGGTTAGCCGGACAGGCAATGGAAGGCATCGCCCGCCAACCGGAAGCAACTGCCAAAATTCAAACAGCAATGATTATCGCCGCCGCACTTATCGAAGGTGTCGCGTTATTCTGCGCCGTCATTTGCTTGCTTTTATCGTTCAAGGGTTAATTGGTGGTGGACGGAACACGAGTGTTCCGTCTGCTTCTTTACTGATTGCGGAACAAGAGTGTTCCGCCCAAGAAAAGAAATAATATGAATCCAATCGATCTGGTAACGCCCGATCTCGGCATGATATTCTGGACATCGGTGTTGTTCCTTGCTCTGGTACTAATCCTGAGCAAGACGGCATGGGGTCCGATAACGAAAGCGCTCGAAACGCGCGAGCATAAAATCGCCGACGATATCAAGCGAGCCGAAACCGCCCGCATCGAAGCTGAACGCGCACGCGACGAATTTCTGAAAGAGCAACAAAAGCACCTGCAGGAAGCGAACGACCGTATCGCACAGATGATGCGCAATGCGGAAAGCCGCGCCATCGAAATCGCGGAACATGCAAAGCAGGAAGCGAACAAGACCCGCGACGCGGCACTCGCCGACATCGAACTCGAACGGCAGAAAGCGGTATCCGCGCTCCGTTCCGAAGTGGTTGCGATTTCCATTGCGGCGGCGCAGTCGGTTATTGGTCGCGAGATTAAACCGGAAGACCATCGTGCATTGATTGAGAAGTCGATACCGAATTTGAATTAAACGGGTAGGGGAGGTTCGCGAACCGCCCCTGCTACAGGACTATATGAATATCTTAGTCAGCCGATACGCGGAACCATTTTACTTAGCGGCAAAAGAAACCGGTGAAGTCGAGAAAGTACGCACTGACCTTGAGCTGTTTGCGTTCGCGTGGCAACAACCGGGTTTCGTGGCATTCATCGATTCGCCGGAAATTCATACCGATGAGAAACTTGAATTGATTCATCAGATTTTACCCGACGCGAGTAAACTGACGGTTAACTTTTTCCATCTCGTATTCGAGCGGAGCCGCGAATCGATTTTGAGTGACATTACCAGTGAATTTATGAAACGCCTGCGCAAAGATGCCGGTATCGTGTCCGCGCATGCGACGAGCGCCGTGATGATTTCGGATGAACAGAAAAAAGAATTGTCACAAAAACTGAGTGCATCGCTGAAAAAGACGATTGAACTCGACACGAAAATAGATGAATCCATTATCGGCGGGATGATTGTCGAGATCGAAGGGAAGCGTTACGATGGTAGTGTACGGCGACGGTTGGAAGAATTAAAGCACGTGATGATGAAGTAAGGC